>DATLEI010000017.1:0-45821 GCA_035525375.1 Acidimicrobiales bacterium | reverse complement strand
GGTTATGGCCACAGGGCAACCTACCCCTGCTGGAGGGCCCTAGAGGTACTGCCCGGTGCCCACACGCTCGATGGCCCGACCGCCGGTTGCCTCGCGGCCCTCAGAGAGAAGTGTGCGCACGTAGACGATCCGCTCGCCCTTCTTGCCCGAGATCTTGGCCCAGTCGTCGGGATTCGTAGTGTTGGGAAGGTCTTCGTGCTCTTTGTACTCCTGGCGGGTGGACTCCAAGAGGTCGGAGGTGCGGATACCGCGACTTTGGCCGGCAATGACCCGTTTGATCGCAATCTTCTTCGCTCGGCGAACGATGTTCTCGATCATGGCCCCAGACGAGAAGTCCTTGAAGTACAGAACCTCCTTGTCGCCGTTCTGGTACGTGACCTCCAAGAACCGGTTGGCCTCGTCGTCGAGATACATCTCCTCAACGGTCTTCTCGATCATGGCGTCCACGGCCTTGGCCCTGTCTCCCCCACCAAGACTCTTGACCTCACCTTCGTCGAGCGGAAGGTCAGGGGTCAGGTACCGGCCGAAGATCTGGTGGGCCGCGGCCTCGTTCGGCCGCTCGATCTTTATCTTCACGTCAAGGCGACCCGGGCGGAGAATGGCGGGGTCGATGAGGTCTTCCCGGTTGGATGCGCCGATCACGATGACGTTCTTGAGCGTCTCGACGCCGTCGATCTCGGCCAAGAGCTGGGGCACGATCGTCGCTTCCATATCGGACGAGATGCCCGTGCCGCGGGTTCGGAACAGGGAGTCCATCTCGTCGAAGAAGACAATTACAGGCCAGCCCTCTTCCGACTTCTCCCGCGCCCGCTGAAAGACGAGGCGGATCTGGCGCTCGGTCTCCCCCACGTACTTGTTGAGGAGCTCAGGACCCTTGATGTTGAGGAAGTAGCTACGAGCCTGCGAGTCGCCGGATACCTCGCTGACCTTCTTGGCCAGTGAGTTGGCGACCGCCTTGGCAATGAGCGTCTTGCCACAACCGGGCGGCCCGTAGAGCAGTACCCCCTTGGGCGCAGGCAGCTTGTGCTCTTCGAACAGCGCCCGGTGCACGAACGGGAGCTCGACTGCGTCGGTGATCTGCTCGATCTGTTCATCGAGGCCGCCGACGTCGTCGTAGGACACGTCGGGCACCTCCTCCAGAACCAGCTCTTCGACCTCGGGCCGAGGTAGGCGCTCGAGCAACAGGCCTGTGCGAGGGTCCATCCGAACGCTGTCGCCGGCGCGCAGTTTCTCCCCGATCAATTCCTCGGCCAGCTCGACGACCCGCTCCTCGTCGGCGCGACCAACGACGATCGCCCGGGTACCGCCTTCCATGAGCTCCTTTAGAGTGACCACCTCGCCCGCGATCTCGCTCGTGCGAGCCAGCACGACATTGAGCGACTCGTTGAGCACGACCTCTTGGCCCTTGGTGAGCGTATCGACCTCGATTTCGGGGTGCAGTGCCACTCGCATCTTGCGACCGGCCGAGAACACATCGACCGTGCCGTCATCGTTGCGGGCCAGGTAGGTGCCGTAGGCCGACGGAGGCTGCGTGAGCTTCTCGACCTCCTGGCGTAGCTCGGAGATGTGCTCGCGCGCCTCGCGCAGGGTGTAGCTCAGTTTCTCGTTCTGCGACACGGCCTGAGCCAGCTGGCCCTTGGTCTCGAGCAGGCGCTCCTCGAGCGTGCGGACGCGCTTCGGCGCGTCCTGCAACTTGCGACGGAGCTGGATGACCTCTTCTTCGAGCGACTTGACCTGTTCGAGGAGGCCACCGACCTCCTGCTCGTAGGCGGTCAGTCGCCGTTCGTATTCGGAGCTGGACGTGGCGATCACCTCCTTCACGGCTCGAAGCCAACATACACCTGCCCTTCAGATTCGAACGGTACCCCCAATGACTGGTTTTCCTGGTGATTTCCGGGTAAATTGCTCTGCAAGCGCCGAAGACCCCCTACCGGTCTCGGCACACGATCTGTCTCTCCCTATGAGAAGGAATGCTCGACATGGCAATGAAGGTCTGGATTGACCAGGATCTCTGTACCGGCGACGGTCTCTGCGAGGAGATCGCACCTGATGTCTTCACGCTTCTCGACGATGGCTTGGCGTACGTCAAGGAAGGCAGCAAGGTGTACTCCGACCCGGGAGGCGTCGATGGCCTCGGCGTCGTGCCTGCCGGCCAGGAAGACGGCACTATTGAGTCGGCCGAGGAGTGCCCCGGCGAGTGCATCTTCATCGAGGTCGACTAGCTACTGGAGCTGTCCTCTGCGGGCTCCAGATCTAGAGACAACGAGTTGATGCAGTAGCGCTCGCCGGTTGGTCCGGGTCCATCAGGAAAGACGTGGCCGAGGTGGCCACCACACTTGGCGCAGACGACCTCAGTGCGCCGCATGAAGTGACTGCTGTCCGACTTCAGCTCGACGTTGGCCGCCACCGCCGGCTCGGTGAAGCTGGGCCAGCCGGTGCCCGAATCGAACTTCGTGTCCGAGCTGAACAGCGGCGCGCCGCAGGCCGCGCAGTGGTACATACCATCGGTTTTCGAATGGACGTACTCGCCGCTGAACGGTGGTTCCGTACCTTTCCGGCGGAGCACCTCGTACTGCTGAGGCGTCAGTTGGGCCTGCCATTCCTCATCGCTTTTCGTGAGCTCAGGATCCACGAAATGACCCTACCTGGGATGCGACGATGTACCTATGCAGGCTGGACCGTTAGCTGAGAAACCAGGCTGCCTCATGCCGGTGGTCGTGGTTTTTTTTCTCGGACTCGGGGCATTCGCAACTCTCGTGAGCGGCCTCCTCGAAGGCATGAACCTCCGCACCGAATGCTCGGGCATGCGGGCCGGCCCGGCTCAGTGGGTTGCGGCAATCGTCGCCCTGTCGGCCGGCGCGGCTTGGCTCTTCACCCTGTACGGCCTGATCACCTTCAACTGGTCCAAAAAGGTCGTCGTGGCCTTGATTCCCCTCATCACCGTCATCGGAATGACCACGGCGACCGCTGCCGTGGGGCAATGGGTGTCAGACCGCATGGGCGGGCCCACCGAGTCCTCGTCGACGTGCTTCTAGTGGTCGCTGATCATCGAAGGCATTCTCCCGTGTCAGCCTCGTCGGTGCTTGGCGCCTCAAGTACCGAACGCAGCTCGGTTGTAGAGAGCGCATACGCAGTGTCGCCTCGGTCCAAAGCGACGGCAAAGGCGACTCCGACGACGTTGCCCTCGGTGTCAACCAGCGGCGCGCCGGAGTCGCCCGGTTGCAACTCGACGGCCAGGATCAGCACCTCCCGACGGATGGTGTGGTCGTAGTAGAGATCCGCGCCGCGAGCGGAGATTTGTCGCCGGATAAGAGCGGGCGAGACATCGAGCGTCTCCTCGCCGCCGGGGTAGCCGAAGACGGCACCGGTCTCCCGGGTCTCGGGGTCGCCGATCGACAGCGGCGCCTGGTCGAGGTCAGGAACCTGGAGCACGGCCAGGTCTCGATCTGCATCGAAGGCAGTCACCACCGCAGGTAGTCGGGTTCCGTCGTGGCGGATGACCTCCGTCTCGCCCTGGCCGGCCACCACGTGTGCGTTGGTGACGACGACATTCGGCGCGACAGTGAACCCACTGCCATCGAGTCGTCGACGGCACGCCACACCCTCGACCCGTACCGTGCTAGCAGCAACCCGCTCGACGACAGCCTCGGAGAGTTCCGCCTGCGCAGGCGGCGGGACGTCGTCGAGAAAGGGGTCGAGAGAAGCGAAGACCTGGGGCGCTCCCGCCGGGCCGACGAGCCGATGAAAGGCCATCGCGGTGTCGGGCGGCGGCGGAAAGATGTCGTCGATGGCACGGCTAAGCGCGGATTCCCTCACCTGGCCGGCAAGGAGCCCTGACGACTGCGAGAACGCCGGCATGACGAGCAACCACATCGAGATGATCACCGCAACCGGCGCGAGGACCGCCCCCGCTATCCGGTCGGGAACCTCGTACGCCGGTTCGAGCAGCGCGTGACGGTAACGGGTGCCCATCCACCGGCCGATGTAGACGCCCGCATAACCGGCGCCGAGGAAGACGGCGACCTCGACGCCGAGGCTGACCCCTGGGCTGAGGTCCTTCATCTCGTGATCTAGGCCCGGTAGGAGCACCGTGGCCAACACGAGTCCTTGGATCAGGAGAATCCACGCGACGGCTCCTCTGAGAAGGCCGAGCCGGTAACCACCGACGATGGCGGAGATGGCCACGGCCACGACCGCAGCATCCAGGAGGTTCACTTCACTTGCAGCAGCCGGGCCGATGTGAGGAAGCCGGTGTGCGCCACCATTCGATGGTCGGGACGCACCGACTGCCCCTCCACGTGCCACGAACGGTGGAGGACCTCAATTGTGCTCGCCAGAGCGAACGAACTTGCGCCGAGCGCCTCCCGAAGCTGGGCGACCTGGCCGATCGTCGGGAGGTAGGAAACGAATATCCCACCCGGGCGCAGGGCGGCTTCGGCGTGCTTGACGACGCGCCAAGGTTCGGGCAGGTCGAGGACGATGCGATCGAATCCTTTCTCTTCGATACCCAGATACACGTCGCGTTCTACGACGCTGTAGGTGTCGACGGTTGAGGGTAGGAATGTGGCGACGTTGTTCTGTGCCGTAGCGGCGAAGTCAGGCCGGATCTCGTAGCCGACGACATTCGCCCCCGCCCGGACGAGCGCTAGCGACAGTGCTCCCGAACCCACGCCTGCTTCAAGGATCCGGGCGCCCGGGAAGACGTCAACCAGCATGAGGAGAGCGCCGAGGTCCTTCGGGTAGATCACCTGCGCGCCCCGGGGCATGGCCAGTACGAAGTCGGCGAGGGTGGGACGGACTACGAGGTACCTGGCCCCGGAACTCGAGCGTACGGTGATCCCTTCGGCCTGACCGAGCACCGAGGCGTGAGGTGTCACGCCGGCGTGGGAGTGAAGCTCGCCTCCTTCCTTCAAGGTGACGAGGCGCCGGCGGTCCTTGGAATCGACGAATAGGACCTTTTCGCCGGGAGCTAGAGCCGGCCCGAGCGGCCCAGAGCGGGAGGAATCCACGCCCCATCTTCGCGTGGCGGACGACTACGACTTTTCGCGCGTGAGATGCGAGATCAAGAGTGTGTGACCAGCATCGAGCGTTTCGCTATAGACGACCTCAGGCTCCCGCTTCGCCATCCGGCCAAAGAGTCGAAGGCCGGTCACTGCGACACCCACATAGAACCAGGGCTTGGAGCCACCCAGGATGCCCTTTCCGAGCGCAAGCCTCGACAATGTACGGAGCATCAGACCCTGCGAATCTCGACGATCGTCGACTTCCGACGTCCTCGCCGTTTGCCGAGGAGAAACGTCAGCCCAATCACGGCGACGGCAACGACTCCGCCGACGATCATGCCCGTGCTCTTCGCCGCCTCGCCTGTCTTCTCGGCCTCGCCCCGGATCTGGCGGAGCTTGCTCTCGATGTCACCGCGGGTAATCCGAGTACCGGTTGTCGACGTGGTGCTCAATGCTCCCCCTTCGGCGGACTGCTCTTGGTGCCCTTGACGGCGATGCCGATCACGGCGAGGGCGAGAATCATTGCAATCAGATAAGGCATGAACGAGAGGTGACCTTGGAAGGTCGAACCTGTCTCTGCCTGCAACAGCCGAATGACGCCCAGGACGACCAGGATGGTGCCCAACCCTGCGACGACGACTGCGGCCAGTCCAAAGCCGAGATAGCGACCGAGCCCCCGAATTGGCTCGATGGTCTCCTGCTTGACGTACGCGATGACGAGCGTGACCAAGTCACGCCCGAGCGTGGGCAAGCTCTCATCCGCCTTACGCTTCGGTTCCGCCACGCCGTGAGATTAACCCGGCGCAGGCGCCGGCACTGCGGGATGCGGCGCGAGGTCTGCAGGGTCAGGTGCTCGCGGATAGCTCACCAGCTCGTTGACGATCCCATCCTCAAGGCCGGTACCGATCGAGTCGCGCGGAAGTTCGTTGGCGAGGAGGCTGAACTGAACCGACCTGCCGTCCGCAGCTGTCGCCCACCCACTCAAGCTCACCACGCCCCGGAGCGACCCAGTCTTGGCCCGCACCCGTCCCGCCGCGGGCGAACCGACGAAGCGGCGGGCAAGGGTGCCGTCGCGGCCGGCGACGGCGAGTTTGCTGGCCATCGGTCCCTGATCGCCGCCCTTCGAGAGTGTCGCTTGCAAGAGATCGCAACTCAACTTGTCGGAGCGATCGAGTCCTGACCCGTCGACGGCCGCAAACGCTGCGCCTGTAGGCCCGAGCGCATCGAGAGTGTGCTTGATGACTTCGATGCCGGCAGCAGTCGTACCGCCGCTACCAAAACGGGCTCCGAGCTCTTTGACGAGCAGCTCGGCGACGAGGTTGTCGCTCTCCCGCAACATGACGCCAACGATTTCAACCATCGGCGGTGATTCCAACGACACGAGTGGTATCGACGTGCTGCCTACGGGTCCGGACGCGCCATCGGCTCCGATGGTTACGCCACGGGCTCGCAGCAAGCCGGTCAGGACCGATGCTGCGTTCCCGGCGGGATCAGGGGCCGCAACTATCGGTGGCTGCCAATTGATGAAGCCGCCATTCACGCTCAGCGCGCTCATTGGACCGATCTCGGCATCACGGATGTAGGTGGGACTCCACGTAGGGACGTAGCGCTGAGTGTCGTAGCGAGATTCGTCACCCACGATGCGGCCGTCGACCCGGCGCAGACCGGCCGCGACCGCGTTGTCGGCGAGGCCCTCGAGCAAGGTCGTGAGCCGCGGACGTCGCTGATAACCGGCCACGGCTCCGAAGTCGCCGGTGCCGAGCAACGGGTCGCCGCTTCCGAGGAGCCACAGGTCGCCCGCGACTGCGCCATCATCACCCGGCGCGCCCGCAGATCTCAGCTCGGTCGTGTAACGGAAGTCAGCGCCTAACCGATCCAGCGCGGCAGAGGCGGTAAGCAACTTCATGTTGGACGCCGGGATCAGCGCGTTACCCGAGTTCTTGGCATAGACCGTGCGACCGTCGGCGTCGAGCACCGACAGGCACGACTGGTCCGCACCGAGGCCGGCGCCAGCCGTGAGCTGATCCAGCGATTGGGCGAGACGGGCGTCTGCCACGGACTGCGACAACAGCTCCGGCGCCCGCCGGAAGCTCAGCACGGGTGTTGCGGGGGTGGAGATCCGACCGACCCTCGGGCTGGGCCGCACCTCTGGCCAAATTGCGATAACCGCGCAGACTGCTGCCATCGCCGCGAGGATGATTGGTGCGATCCGAGTGCGCATCTCACGCCAGGATAGGAGGCTCATGGCAGGCTACTCCGGCACCCCGCTCAGCAAGAAGCTTGGGATCAAGAACGGCAGCACAGTCGTTCTCGTCGGCGCGCCGGATGGCTTCGAGCTCGAGCTGGCGCCCCTGCCGGAGGAGGTGACCGTACGACGACGCCTGTCGGGCCAGAACCTCGACGTCATCGTCCTGTTCGTCTCGGCCCGGGCGGAGTTGGAGCGACGGTTCCCCGGCGCGGCCAAGTCGCTTCAGCCCGCAGGTGGCCTCTGGGTGGCGTGGCCAAAGCGTGCCTCGGGTGTCCCGATTGATCTGACCGAGAACGTCGTGCGGGAGGTCGGATTGGCGACGGGTCTCGTCGACAACAAGGTCTGTGCAATCTCCGACGTGTGGTCGGGGCTTCGGTTCGTGATCCGGCTGATCGACCGGCGGCGCGGCTAGGGCGTCAGTGCGGTGCGGAACAACGAGCGCAGGTGGTGGAGCCTTCTGTCGAGCATCTCGGTCGCCAAGGGGTTCTGGTCGAGTAGCGCTTCGAGGAAGGGCAGATCGCTGAAGTAGCTGAGTAGCGCGCCGTAGAGGGTGAGGAGCAGTTGCTCGGGATCATGGCGACGGAGACGTCCGGCATCCATCTCCCGCTCCAAGAAACCCAGGGCCCGCACGAACAGCGGACGCAGCGCTGCACCCAGCTCCAGGCCCAGGCGACTTCCCCCTTCGAGCGCCTCTCGCCGCACGAGGCGCACCAGTTGCGGATGGGCGACGAAGAATTGAAAACCGGCAGTGAGCACCAGGTCGACTTGGCGCCAGCCCTCACGGGGTGTCTCGCTGGCCTCCTCGACCCTTCCGTACCAGTCACCCAGCGCGCCCTCGAAGACCTCGCGGTAGAGGGCCTCTTTGGACGGGAAATGGTGCAGCAGGCTCGGCCGGCGGATGCCCACCGCGGCCGCAATGTCGTTGAGGGAGGTGCCGTCGTAACCGTGCTCGGCAAAGCAGGTCAGCGCTTCGGCGAGAATCGCCTCTCGAGTCGTAAGTCCTTCATGGGAGCCGGGAAGTATGCGCTCCGCCCGGTCAGCCAGTGGGTCGGGAGGAGCGGTCAGAGGTCATCAGGGGCAGGCTAGCGGGCCTCGCGCCGGATTACCTACCTACCGGTAGGTAGTACGATGACTCAAATGTTCCCTTCGGTGATCCTCGCCCTGGTTCTCGTAGCGGTCGTTACGCAGATCGGGATGTTCCTGACCACGATCTACCTCCACCGCGTGCTTGCGCATCACTCGCTGACGCTGAACCCGGCGCTGACCATGGTGTTCCGGGCCGCTCTCTGGGTAACGACGGGCATCAAGCCTCGGCAGTGGGTTGCCGTGCACCGACGCCACCACGCGCACGCCGACGAGGAGGGTGACCCGCACTCGCCGGTCCTACTCGGGTACCTAAAAGTGCAGCTGGGGAATCTCTGGCTCTACCGCAGAGTGGCGAAAGACCCGGCCACCGTGGCGCGCTACGCCCGCGACCTTCCGCCAGACCGCTGGGACCGGATGTTCTTCGACCACGCCACCGCCGGCCTGGCGATCGGGATCGTGGCCCTCTGCGTCATTCTGGGCCCGTGGCTTGGGCTGATCGCCTCCGGGGTCTATGCCGTCTCCTACCTGCTCCTCAGCGCCGCCGTGAACGCAATCGGCCACCTGTGGGGACTCCGGCCGTACCCGAATCTGGCCGCCAACTCTCAATGGCTCGCGTGGATCACTGCCGGCGAGGGTCTGCACAACAACCACCACGCAGCGCCGACGTCGGCGCGCCTGTCGCTGGCGCGCGGGGAGATTGACCCGGCCTGGTGGGTCATCTCGGCCTTCGAACGTCTCGGCTGGGCGAAGATCCGGCACGACAAACCAGTCTTCGCCCGCACCGCCGCCTAGCGGGCTAGAGGAGTTTGTGGACGGCGGCTGCGATGTGGGCGGCGTCGATGCCCGCCGCTTCCAGCAGGGTGTCGGGAGGCCCTGATGAGGGCATTCCCTGCACGCCAATGCACACGACGCGAGTGTGCGTGTCGGAATCGGCAAACACCTCGAGCACGGCATCCCCGAGCCCACCTTCCGGCCAGTGGTCTTCGACAACGATGACCCTGCTGCCGGCCGCCGCTGCCGCGGCGCGAATCGTGGCCACGTCGATCGGCTTCACCGAGTAGGCATCAACGACCCGAGCGCCGATGCCCTCCTTGGCCAGCTCCTCGGCGGCCTTCATGGCCTCATGCAGCGTTATTCCGGCGCCCACGAGTAGCACCTGGTCGGAGTCGCCCTGGCGCACGACCTTGGCTCCCCCGATTTCGAACTGCTCATCCGGCCCGTAGATGACCGGGGTCGCGGCGCGGGTGGTGCGCAGGTAACGGATACCGGAACCGTCGGCCATGGCGGCCACGAGTGCCGCGGTCTGGTTGGCGTCGGACGGGTACAGCACCGTCGAGCCGTGCACGGCGCGCAGGGATGCCAGGTCTTCGAGGGCCATCTGAGAGGGACCGTCCTCACCGATGGACACACCGGCGTGAGAGCCCGATAGGCAGATGTCGGCCTGGCTCACTGCGCCCATACGCACGAAGTCGTACGCCCGGGAAAAGAAGGCGGCGAACGTCGAGGCGAACGGCACCCAACCCCGAACCTGGAACCCAATCGCGGTGGCAACCATCTGCTGCTCGGCGATGAAACACTCGACGTAGCGGTCGGGGTGGGCCTCGCGAAAGATCTCGGAGTACGTAGAGTTGGAGACCTCACCGTCGAGGGCGACCACTTTGCCGTCACCGGAGCCGACAGCAGCCAGAGCGTCGCCGTAGGCCTTGCGGGTGGCGACCTTCTCGCCGAGATCGTAGGTCGGGAGCTTGATCGGACCGGTGGTGGGGAACTGGTGGGGTTCGGGCCGGCCGTCGGGCTTGTGGTAGTCGACCCGGATGTCACGGGCGCCACCCAGCTCTTCAATCGCCTTCTCCCAGTCATCGACCGGCTTCCCGTGGGCGTTCAACTGGTCTTCGACCGAGGCGACACCCTTGCCCTTCTTGGTGCGAGCGACGATCACGGAGGGCTTGCCGGTCGTAGCCATGGCCTCGGCGTAGGCGGCATCGACTGCAGCTACGTCGTGGCCGTCGCAGGCGATGGCGTGCCATCCGAAGGCTTCGGCGCGCTTGACGTAGGAGTCGAGATCCCACCCGTGCATCGTCTCCCTCGACTGTCCTAGCCGGTTGACGTCGATGATGGCCGTGAGGTTGTCGAGGCCGGCGAAGGCCGCGTGCTCGAACGCCTCCCACATCGACCCTTCGGCCATTTCCGAGTCACCACAGAGCGCCCAGGTGCGGTAGTCGAGCTGATCGAGCTTCTTCGCCGCCAAGGCGACACCGACCGCAATGGGAAGGCCTTGTCCGAGTGAGCCGGTGGCCACGTCGACCCAGGGCAGCTGCGGCGTCGGGTGACCCTGCAGCGGGCTACCGAACTTTCGGTACTGCGCCAGCTCGTCGGTCGACACGACCCCGACCGCCTTGTAGATCGCGTACAAGAGCGGCGAGGCGTGTCCCTTGGAAAAGATCAGGTGGTCGTTGCCGGGGTTCTCCGGGTCAGACCAGTCATAGCGGAGGTACTTGTCGATGAGGACTGCCAAGAGATCGGCTGCCGACATCGATGAGGTCGGGTGACCCGACTTCGCCTGTCCGCTGCAGCGGACCGCGTCCACCCGCAGCTGCTGACCGAGCTCCTGCCACCGTTCCTGATCGTTCATCTCTTCGGTTTCTCCTTCGTAGCGGCCGCCGGACCGCGCCATCCTACGGGTCCCGGCAGGTGCCGACCAACGTGAGGATCAGGCAGGGCTAGCGTCGATGCATGGACATCGTGGCCGCCCTCTTCGTCGAAGGCATCAATCAGCGCCAGGTTGCCGGCCCCGCAACCCGGATCGACCTCGAGGGCGTGATGTTCTCGATGGTGCCACCCACGCCGCCTCCAGTGACCATCTCCCCGCATCTCGTCGTCCTCCTCCGGTGTCCCGCTGACGAGTCAGGCACGGGAACGCTCGAAGTCACATTCCAGAACGAAGCCGGCGAGGAGGTGGCCCGCAACGTTCAGCCCCTCAATGTGGCTCCCGGAAAGTTCGGTCGCCAACTCGTCAAGGGCGATCTCGCGTATGCGGACTACGGCACTATCGAAGCTCATTGTCGTCTGCTCGGAACGGAGACCCCGGGCTGCAACATCGTCGTGCCCCTGACGATCCTCCCCGCACCCGCGTGAGCGCGGCCCGAGCGGCCGAGAACGGGCGGTATTCCTTCGCCGCCGCCCTCTCTGAGCACCCGGTCACGGCCGACGCTGTGGGTGAGGTCGTCGGCGAGGTGCTCGAACGCCTCAACCCCACGGCGTCAGGCGGATCGCTTCCTCCACCTCCAGACCTCGCTCTGCTCTTCGTCACGCCGGCTCATATGAACAACGTGGGCGCCGCCGCGGCCGCGGTGCGCGCTGCGCTCGAACCCCGGACCCTGCTCGGATGTGCCGCCGTCTCGATCGTGGGCGGAGGCCGGGAAGTAGAGCGGGGGCCTGGCGTCTCCCTGTGGGCCGGCTATACCGGCGCGCTGACGCCGTTCCACCTCACGGTGGCGGCGACCCCCGATGGGCAGACCTTTACCGGGTGGCCCGACGACATCCCCGAAGACCCCAGCGCGCTGCTCCTGCTCGCCGATCCGTTCACGTTTCCGGCCGACCAGCTACTTGTCCGCCTCGGCGAAGACCGTCCCGGACTGCCCGTTGTCGGCGGTCTGGCCTCAGCGGCTCGTGGTCCTGGTGACAATCGACTCATCCTCGACGGGGAGGTCCTTGCCCAAGGCGCCGTGGGCGTCTTCCTCGGCCCGGAGGTGACGGTATCGACAGTCGTCTCCCAGGGATGCCGGCCCGTCGGCAACCCGTTCGTCGTGACCAAAGCGGATCGCAACGTCGTCTACGAGCTCGCCGGTCGGCCGGCCCTGGAACGCCTACAAGAAGTTGCGGAAGCCCTCAGCGAGGAGGACCGGGCACTCATGTCTGACCTGGTGCAACTCGGCCAGGTAATCGACGAAGGAAAGGCCGAGTTCTCACGAGGGGACTTTTTGATTCGCAATGTCGTGGGCGCCGACCCGGCGAGCGGCGCGCTCGCGATCGCCGGCGAGGTCGACGTGGGCTCGACGACGCAGTTCCAGGTGCGCGACGCAGACTCCGCTGACGAAGACCTCCGCCAACTTGTCGACGGACAGTCGGCCGACGGTGCGTTGCTGTTCACCTGCAATGGCCGGGGCATCCGCCTATTTGGGTCACCGAACCACGATGCGGGTGTGGTCTCCGAAAGCCTTGCCGGAGCGCCAATCGCGGGCATGTTCTGTGCCGGCGAGCTCGGACCGATCGGCGGGCACAACTTCCTCCACGGCTTTACCGCCTCGGTCGTTCTGCTCTCAGTCGACACCGAGAACGTTCCGACCGCCGGCAATAGGCTCATTTGATGGCGAACGTGGGGATGACGGTTGAAAATCCTCTCGTGGAGCCCACCCTCGACCGGGTGGCCCCGCCGGCAGTCCTTGTGGTGTTCGGAGCATCCGGCGATCTCACCAGTCGCAAGCTCATGCCCGCCATTGAGCGCCTCGCTCTGCGCCGACTGCTTCCGAGTGGCTTCTCCGTTGTGGGCGTCGCTCGTACCGAGATGACCGACGAGGAGTTTCTCGACCACACCCGTAAAATGGTCGACGAGGAGCACACCGACGACGACGACGATGTCCAGCACGTCTGGGACGCCTTCGCTGGCGGGGGCTTTCGCTACGTTGCCGGCGACTATGGGTCGCCGGAGACCTTCGTAAAGCTTCGCGAGGTACTCGAGGACCTAGATCGCACGAGGGGTACCGCAGGTAGCCGCCTCTACTACCTAGCGACCCCGCCCACGACGTTCGAGACAATCGTACGCGCCCTCGGTCACGCGGGCTTGAGCAGGCCGGTGTCCGAAGGCGCCTTCGTTCGCATTGTGATCGAGAAGCCCTACGGCCACGACCAACGCACTGCGTCCGAACTCGATGCTGTCGTGCATTCGGTGTTCGAAGAACCTCAGGTGTACCGAATCGATCACTATTTGGGCAAGGAAACCGTTCAGAACGTCCTCGCTCTCCGATTCGCCAACGCCATCTTCGAACCGATCTGGAACCGCCGTTACGTCGACCACGTCCAGATCACAGTCACCGAGTCGCTCGGTGTCGGCCACCGCGGTGGCTTCTACGAGCAAGCGGGCGCCCTGCGCGACATCGTGCAGAACCACGTGATGCAGGTCCTGGCGCTCACCCTCATGGAGCCGCCAGCGACCTTCGACGCTGACGGCATCCGGGACGAGAAGGTGAAGGCGCTTCGCGCTGTCGACATGTACACCGAGGACGACGTCATGAAGGACGTGGTGCGCGCGCAGTATCAGCGGGGTTGGGTCGAGGGCGAGGAGGTACCGGGTTATCGAGACGAGGAGGGAGTCGACCCCCACAGCGAGACCGAGACCTATGTTGCCATGCGGCTCCTCGTCGACAACTGGCGATGGGCAGGTGTCCCGTTCTACGTACGCACGGGGAAGCGACTTCCGAAGCGGGTCACCGAAGTCGCCATGCAGTTCAAGGACGTACCTCACCTGCCCTTCGCAGTCAGCCAGGCCGAGGGCCTCGACCCCGACCTCCTCGTCCTCCGCATCCAGCCCGACGAGGGGATCACGTTGCGCTTCGGCGCCAAAGTGCCGGGCCAAGCCTTCCGGGTACGGTCGGTATCCATGGATTTCTTCTATGGCGCCGCGTTCTTGGAGGAGACGCCCGAAGCCTATGAGCGACTCCTTCTCGACGCTCTCGTTGGCGATCCCACGCTGTTCATTCGAACCGATGAGGTGCAGCAGGCCTGGCGGATCGTCGACCCCGTCCTGAGGACGTGGGACGAGGACGACGTTCCTCTCGCGCGCTATGAGGCCGGTTCGTGGGGTCCCCACGAGGCCAACCTGTTGCTCGAGCGCGACGGGCGTCACTGGAGGCGGCCTTGAGCTCTGAGCCGTTTCCCGATGTAGGCCGGGCGTGGACGATTGGTTCGTGGGAGGCCGACGAGGTCACCGTCGCCCAGGTCGAAGATGCGCTCTTGGACCTACGGCGCCATGAGCAATGGGCCGCGGTCCGAACCAGTGTGCTCACCCTCGTGGCGGTCGTCGACGACAAGCGTTCGGCCGACATCGCCCTCGACGTGGTCCATGAGTTGGGCGCTCGACATCCTTCGCGCACCATCGTGTTGGTGCTCGATGACGAGGACGAGGGCGCCAGCGGGCGCGGAAACCTCGACGCGGCTGCGACGGTGCATGTACTCGAGCGAAACGGCACCGCCGTGTCCTTCGAGGAGGTCATTCTGCGGGTGCGCGGCAAGGCCCGCCACCATCTGTACTCCTTGATCGAGCCATTCACGCTGCCCGACCTGCCGGTCGTCGTCTGGCTGCCGTCGAGTTTGCCCTCTCGCGGCGACCCCCTCCTGGCCGCTGCGAACCGCATCGTGGTCGACAGTCGCGCTGTGGCCGAGAGCGGGGGTGGGGGCGATCCTCTCGGGCGTATTTCGACCCTTACGCGGCGGCTACCGGTCACCGACCTTTCGTGGACAAGACTTGTCGCGTGGCGCAGTCTCTTCGCCGGACTCTTCGAAGGTGGGCTCAACCGCCCGTTCTTGTCCGGCGTGCGAGAGGTCGTCGTCGCCGGCAATTACGGCCCCCGTCACCTTCTGGGAGGTTGGCTCCTGGCGCGACTCGGGCTCTCGCCCGCGATCGTGCACCTCGAGTCCGCTCCGCATGCGTCGATACGGCTGACGGCATCCGCCGAGGGAAGGATGGGCCGGTTTGTCGTCGAGCGGCCGAGCGATGAACGAGTCATCGAATCGCGTATCGACATCGACGGAGGTCCATCTTTGCATCAAAGCCTGCCACTGCAACGACAGTGGCCCGCCATGTCGTTGGCGCGTGCACTGACTGATATGGGTCATGACGAGCAGTATCAGCAGGCGCTCTCCGGCGCGCTCTTGCTCCGAGGCCCTCGGACCCCGCGCGCGCCGTCCTCGACCTTGGCGGGGGCGACGGAACGATGACGAACCTCATGGGAGAACTAATTCTCGTCGACGACGTCGCCGTGGAGTTTGCCGAGCGTGTGATCGAGGGGTTCCACAGTCGACCTGAGGAAAGCTTTTCGATCGCCCTGTCGGGAGGGAACACCGCCCGTCGGTGCTACGAGCGGTTGGCCTCCGACGGTGCCGACCAGATCGACTGGTGGCAGGTTGACGTGTACTGGGGGGACGAACGCTGTGTGCCACCCGAGGATCCGGACTCCAACGAGTTGATGGTGCGCCAGGCCCTGCTCGAACGGGTCGGCGCGGCAAATGCCGTGTACCCGATGCGCTGCGACGACGGTCCTGACCCCTATCAGCAGCGGATCGCAGCCGCCGGGCGCCTCGACCTCGTGCATCTCGGCCTAGGCCCCGACGGCCACACTGCTTCGCTGTTCCCGGAGTCGGGGGCGCTCGATGCAGACCCGGGCCGCCTGGTCGTGTTGAACGATGACCCCAACGGCAAAAATCCGCATCGGCGTATGACGCTCACGTACTCCGGCATCGCCCGCGCCCGGGTCGTGATCTTCACCGTCGAGGGCGAGGACAAGCGCAAGGCGTTTGAGGGCGTTGCCGCCGGCGACCCCAAGTATCCGGCGAGCCACGTGCGCGCCGACCGCATCATCTGGCTCGTCGACGCGGCTGCCGCCGGCGACGTCAAGCCCTAACCTCCCTCCAATCGCCGGTTGGTAGTGGCGAGGCGGAGGAGTTCCGGGGGAACTTCGTCGAGAGTGCACGAGACTCGGATCCGGCCGTCGAGGATCTCCGCGTTGGCGACGCAGGGAAGCAACGGCGCCTTCGGGATGCGGATGGCGGGTAGCGACACCGGGCCGGCGTTGACCCGAATGACGTTGTCCTGAACGCTCACTTTGGCGCTGGCCTGGAGTGGTCCGGCGCGCACTCCGATCTTGCCGTTGCTCAGTTGCACCGGCACGTTGAGCGCGTCTGAAAGTTCCTCTTGCGTGATTTCTGCGGTCGCCGTGCCCTTCCCGATCCCGGTCAGCTCGACTCGGCGTTGGCGAAGGAGGGCGTCCCGATCGATGTGGACGTCCTGGAGGTCAACCGTCACCCGGGCGAGGCTGAGTGGCCCGGCGTCCACATCGGTGGCGGAGGCGTGCAGCTCGGAAAGTTCACCGGAGACGAGGAGCCGTGCAAGGAACGGGAACGAGTCGATCTCGACCGAGGCCGACGTGGCCGAAGGTACGTCCTTACGCAGGTTTGCTTGGAGCTGGTCCTCAACCGCGGCGCGAGCGGCGAAATCGGCTACGACAAGCATGCCGACAATGAGCAGCAACACGACGAGCAACAACTTCCTCACCTGTCTCTGACCGTATCGCCCGCACCTCACTTAGGCTGCAGCCGTGGACCTGGATCTACTGGCTGAACCGCTCGGATTGCTCCTCGCGGCCGCCTCTGCCCGGCGAATGTCCTTGTTCGGCAACCGGGTCACCTATTCGCCGAAAGTCTTCATCCCCCTGACCCGGCTGTGCCAGGACCGATGTGGGTACTGCACCTTCGCGACGGCTCCGGCGCGCCTTCCGGCGCCGTTCCTGTCGCCGGATGAGGTGCTCACCATTGCCCGCTCGGGCGCGGCTGCTGGCTGCCACGAGGCGCTGTTCACGCTCGGCGAACGGCCTGAGCTTCGTTATGCAGTTGCGCGCGACTGGCTCGAAGCTGCCGGCTACTCGTCGACTGTCGATTATCTGGTGGCCATGTGCCACCTGGTTCTGAGGGAGACGGACCTGCTCCCCCATGCCAACGGCGGTGCGCTGTTCGCTGAGGAGTTGGCCCAACTTCGGCCGGTGTCCGCGTCACAGGGGATGATGTTGGAGTCGCTCAATCCCTCGTTGGAGTGCCACGTGGGGTCGCCCGACAAGACGCCGGCGCGCCGGCTGGCCACACTCGAGGCCGCCGGTGCGCTGCAGATCCCCTTCACGACGGGAATCCTCGTCGGGATCGGCGAATCGCGCGCCGACCGGTTGATCGCGCTGGAAGCCATCGCAGCCAGCCATCTACAGCACGGTCACGTGCAAGAAGTGATCGTGCAAAATTTTCGTCCGAAGCACGGCACCTCGATGCGCGCCGTGCCCGCGTGCCCGGGCGCGGAGGAACTCTGGACGATCGCCGCGGCGCGCCTCGTGCTGCCCGACGACGTCCACGTCCAGGCGCCGCCGAACCTCTCCGACGACTTCGGGCGCCTGCTGGATGCTGGCATTGACGACTGGGGTGGCGTGTCACCCATCACGCCCGACCATGTCAACCCCGAGCGACCCTGGCCCGAGATCGACCGACTCCAGGCGGTGACGGAGGGTGCCGGCTACACGCTGGCACCGAGGCTCACGATTTATCCCCGGTTTGCCTGCGCGCCGGGGCGATGGCTCGACGCCGCGATGCGCGCGCCGGTGCTCGAGCGGTCGGACGCCGAGGGGCTAGCGCGCGATGACGGCGCGTGGTTCGCCGGCGCGGAGGTTGACCCGCCGAGTCTCCTGTCGGCTTCCTGGGTCGAGTTACCCACGTCAGACGTAGTCAGGTTGCCCACGGGCGCTGCCGGCGCTGCCGGCGCGCCACGCCGCGGTGCCGTGGCCGAAGTGCTCGACGGCGTTCTTGACGGTCAGCAGGTCGGGCTCGACGAGATCGTGACCCTGTTCTCGGCGCGGGGCCACGATGTGCGCGCCGTGGCCGAGGTCGCCGATGACCTTCGCCGGCGCGCCGTGGGCGACACCGTCACCTGGGTCGCCAACCGCAACATCAACTACACCAATGTGTGCACATTCAAGTGTCGGTTCTGTGCCTTCTCCAAAGGTCCGTTGTCGCTGAACCTGCGGGGCGAGCCGTACCTACTGGGCGTCGAGGAGATCCAGCGGCGCGTCGTTGAAGCTGTCGATGCCGGCGCGACCGAGGTGTGTCTTCAGGGCGGTATTCACCCCAGCTTCGACGGCAACTACTACATTGACGTGTGCCGCGCCGTCACCGATGTCGCCTCCGACATCCACGTCCACGGCTTCACCGCCCTCGAGGTGACCGAGGGTGCCAAGCGCCTGGGTGAGCCGCTGGCCGAATACCTCCGGCGACTCATGGCGGTGGGTTTGCGGTCGCTTCCCGGCACCGCTGCCGAGATCCTCGACGACGAGATACGCGCCGTTCTCTGCCCCGACAAAATCGACACTGAGGAGTGGCTAGAAGCTCACCGCACCGCCCACTCGCTCGGTCTCCGGTCCAACATCACCATCATGTTCGGCGCCATAGAGCACCCACGCCATTGGGCCCTTCACTTGTTGCGAACACGAGCGCTCCAGGCGGAGACCGGCGGCTTCACCGAGTTCGTACCACTGCCGTTCGTGCACATGGCCGCACCCATGTACCTGCAAGGCAAGGCGCGCCGGGGCCCTACCTTCAGAGAAGCCCTTCTCATGCACGCCGTGGCCCGCATCGCGTACGACACAATGGTTCCTAACATCCAGGTGTCGTGGGTGAAGATGGGCGCCAGCGGCTCGCGCCAGGCACTCCGTGCTGGCGCGAACGACCTGGGCGGCACGTTGATCGACGAGAACATCTCCCGAGCCGCCGGCGCGTCCCACGGTCAGTGCATGGACGAAGCGTCGTTTCAGGAGATCGTCGAGCCGTTGGGCCGTCCGCTAGAGCAGCGCACCACCCTCTACGGAACCAGGGCCCGAGCGCTTTGAAAGCGGGGCGGCCAGCCTGCAGGAGCCAGGGAGCCAGGGTCTAGCCGACGGGCGATTCTCCGTTGCCGTCGCCGTCGGGATTGCCGGTTGGGCGCGCCCACTGACCGGCCAGTTCCTCTCGCGTGACCTCTACGGGCTGGGTCGGATCATCGGGAAGGTCGGTCTTGCGAACCACGGCCGTGCCTTGCCCATTGAGGTTCGGCAAAGCGACTTCGAGTGGGAGGCCGCCCTTATGGGCCACGACCGCCTCGGCGTGGTACGCGGCGATGGCGCGCCGCACGTCGGGATCTGCATACGGTCGGCCGTCGACCAAGGGTCCCGCGTGCCCCTCGATCACGGCGACAATGTCATCGCCCGAAACCGTCTTGTGCGCCTCGAGTGAGTGGGCGACGGCAAGGACCGCGTCGCGGTTGTCCTCCAGGAGGTGCGACGCCCGACGAAGAAGGTCCTGCAGGTTGTTCTCCACCCGAGCGCCCAGGGAATGGTCGATAATCTCGCCACCCCTGTTCTTGTCCTTGTCCTTCCCGCCCCCGCGGCCCCCGGCAACCTCGGTTCGCCGGAAGACCCCATGACTGGCAACCGTGCTACCCATTCCGACGTAGCCCTCCATGATCACGGCCAGCTCGGTTGAGTTCTCGAGGTCACCACCGACACCTGCAGAGTTGTCCTGGTCGAAGAACAACCGCTCCCCCGCCAACGATGCCAACGAGGTGATGATCTCGGCTTCGTACTCGGAGCGCCACTCCACAAACCTGTCCTCGAGTGGGATTGGCGCAACGAATCCGCCGATGTCACCGCGACGTTCGATCGTCGCCATGTCGATGGTCTTGTGACGGAGGACCCGATACGCAGCCACCGCGTGGCACGCCTCATGGACCGCGACCGCGTGTCGTTCCCGCTTGATGTACTCGTTGTCCTCCGGCGGGCCCAGCGCCTTCTGTTGCTTCGCCTTGGTGATGTCGGCCCAGGTGATCACGTCGTGGCCCTCGCGCAATGCGTAGATGAGCGCTTCGTTCACCAGGTCCTTGATCGTCGCGCCGGTGGCGTAGGGAGTGATGGTCGCCAACTTGTCGATGTCTTCGGCAGTCAGGCTGTGCTTCACCTTGGACAGATAACCCTCGTAAGTGCGGATGCGGCCCAGCTTGTGCGGGTAGCCGACCTTGTAGATGCGGTCGATTCGGCCGGGCCGGAGCAGGGCCTGGTCGAGCGACTGCGGCATGTTGGTGGCCATCATCACGAGAATCCGGTACTTCGGAGGAGGCTTGGGCCGCATGCCGAGCGCCCGGCGGAGCACTCGGTTCACAAAGCCCCGTGGCTTCTTCAGACCGGATAGCTCGGCGAGCAGGGCTTGCAGCGTTCCACCGTCGCCGCCACCGCCGCCCATCCCACCCATGACGAAACCATGGCGCCTGGGCCGAGGCTCCGGCGCGGATGACTGCATGGACGCCTGGAACAGCAGGCTGGCAACCCGAGACGAGAAGTACGAGAAGCCATTGCACGTTGCGCTGGCTGGGTCGATCGCGGACTTCAGCGCTGGTGCGAAGCCGGCCACCGCCTGCCCCCTGCTGCCGAGCGAGTCGGCCTCGTCGAAGAAGACGATGACACCCCCATAGCGAACGGCGAGCTTGCGGAGCTTGCGGAACAGTGACTTGACCTTCAGGACGCCGATGCCCATGAACATGGCGCTGAACGCGCCGGGGTCGACGAAGACGTACGGCTTGCCGGTCTCACCAGCGACTGCCTCCGCCATCAGGGTCTTGCCCGTACCCGGAGGCCCCCACAGGAGAAGCCCACCCGGCACGTAGCCGCCGTGCTTCTCGATCATTTCCGGGTCCTCAAGGAAGACGATGTTCTCCTTGATCCGCGCGAGAACCGCGTCCTGGCCCCACACGTCGGTGAAGCGTGTCTTGACGTCATCGGGGAAGTAGACGTCGATGCCGCCCTTGGAGAGGAACCAGAAGAGCCCGACGAACTGCAACATGATGAAGAAGAAGCCGAACGCCAGCTGGAAGACGATCGGGAGGGCAGCAAATAGCTGGGCCGGTATCTGGGCGACGGCCAAGAGCGGGTTCGTGTCGGTGATGCGGGCAACGATGAGATCGACGATGAGGAAAAGGAAGACCCACTTGAGGACCCGGGCGATGCGGTATCTGGTCCAGTCGTTGAGCCGGCCGGTGCGTTCATCGAACGCCGCAAACCGCTTGGTCCACCGCGCGTGGTACTTCGCCGAGCGCTCGCTAATCAGGTAATGGGTCTGCCGGATCACCTCTATGCCGATGAGGGCGAGAAGCCACCACTTGTTCCGCACCTCTTCGTCGAAGGCAGCGTCGAACGACAGGATGGGGTTATCACCCATGGCCGCCAGAACGAAGAACCACCAGACAACAAGCAGGAGCAACAGGATCTTGATCCGGTCCCAAAGGATCATCGGCTTGCGCGTCGCGCGGTCTTCCTCGCGCTCGCGGCTGGTGAACTCAATCGGCCCTTGGTCGGGCGGCGTCAGGCCGGCTGGCTCGATCGCGCTGTCGGGTTCCATTGTCAGACTTTCTGCTTGATTGTGAAGGAACCGACAACTTCGTCCAGGGTGTCGGCGTTGCTCAGATATTCCTGTTCGCCAGCCCTGACCAGTAGCACCCAGACTCTCGAAGTCTTCGCGTCAAGCAGTGCCGTCTGGTCGAAGATGTAGAACTGCTCAGGCTTCTCGGGATCACGAACCTCGAAGACCAGATGCACGCCCCGCAGGCCGCCGTCGAGGTGCAACTCAGTCTCGTCGATAGCACGAAAGTCCTTGCTGTTCGTTGGCGACAGCAGTGGTTTCTGCTGCGCATCCTCCTCGGCTTGGCGCTTGAGGTTGTCATAGGGGACGAACAGGTTGCGTAGGTCAGACGTGCTCACCCTGTCTCGCTCGGAGTCGAGAAGCCCTCGTACCCGCACATCGATGATGGGCGCCGGGTTGAAACCGGTGATGTGCTCGAGCGACGGCACCGGATCCGAGTCGTAGGCGACGCGCCATTGCACGAGGTTCTCGATAAAGGTGTCAACGTCCGAGGGCGCCGGATCGCCACTCTGCTGGGCGGCTTTGGCCTCGGCGTCGAGTAGCTCAGGCTGGTCGAACGCCGCATAGGCACTCGGCACCTTCAGGTAGGTCTTGGTCGCGGCGCTCGTAACGTACCGGAATTTGCCGTCGCTGCACGCGCCGGCGCCAAGGGTGACCATCACGGCAACCGCAACCATCGACCGCAGGGGTCTCGTCCGGACCCACCTGCGGGCAGCACCCTTGCCGTCCATCCGCAAATGCTACCGCCGTCGTGAACAAAATTTGGGAGCCGTCATACATTCTTCATGAACCGGCCGAGGGCGACGCGTCCCATGTCGGAATCAGCCGGCGAGCGGCGCTCGCCTCGTCGACGCGTCGCACAGGGGTCGTGCGGGGTGCCTGTCGAGCCTCGTCGCCGCTCTCGCCGGCGATGGTGATCAGGGCCTCTGCGAGTGCCTCCATCGTCTGGGGGCTCTCGGTCTCGGTGGGCTCGATCATGAGCGCCTCTTCGACGATCAGTGGGAAGTAGACCGTCGGAGCATGGAACCCCTCCTCGAGCAGGCGCTTGGCAACGTCCGACGCTCGCAGGCCCGACCGTTTGCGCAGGCCCGCGGTCGACGCGACGAACTCGTGCATCGACGGCCGGTCGTAGGGGATGTCGTACGCGCCGCGGAGCCGGTGTCGCAACCAGTTGGCGTTGAGCACCGCGGCCTCGGCGACGCGGTGGAGGCCGTCCGACCCGTTGGCGACGATGTAGGCGTAGGCCCGGGCCAGAGCAAGCGCATTGCCGTGCCACGAGTGCACCCTCCCGATGGACTCGGCCGGTGTCTCCCACCCGTAGCCACCGTTGGCATCGTGCGCCGGGCGGGGACCGGGAAGGAACGGCGCGAGCCGCTCACTCACGGCCACCGGACCCGCGCCGGGGCCGCCGCCGCCGTGGGGCACTGCGAACGTCTTGTGCAAGTTCATGTGCACGATGTCAAAACCCATGTCGCCCGGTCGGGTGATGCCAAGGATGGCGTTGAGGTTGGCGCCGTCGTAGTACAGGAGCCCCCCGACCTCGTGGACGGCGGCGGCGATCTCGGTGATGTCCTCCTCGAAGAGGCCGAGCGTGTTGGGGTTCGTGAGCATGATGCCTGCGACGTCGCCATCGAGGCGTTCCCGGAGGGCGGGGACATCGACGCACCCGCGCGCGTCCGACGGCACCTGGGTCACCTCGTATCCACCGAGCGTCACCGAGGCCGGGTTCGTGCCGTGGGCCGAGTCGGGGATGATCACGCGCCGCCGGCGCGCGCCCTCACCGTGCCGCTCGTGCCAGGCCCGCATCAGCAGCAGGCCAGTGAGCTCCCCCGCCGCGCCAGCCGGTGGTTGCAAGGTGGCGGCGTGCATACCCGTGATCCGGCACAGAACCTCCTCGAGGTTGACCAGCAACTCCAGCCAACCCTGAATCAGGGCGACGGGAGCAGCCGGATGCACGTCGGTCAGCCCAGTGAGAGCGACGGCGTCGTCGCAGAGCTTCGGGTTGTACTTCATGGTGCAGGAACCCAAGGGATACGCGCCGAGGTCGACCGAGTACTGGCGGTGGGTGAGCCTGGTGAAGTGGCCGACCAGGTCGCGTTCGGAAATCTCGGCCACGGCCACGGGCTCATCCTGGAGGTACTCGGCTGGAACCAGTTCCTCGGCCGACCACTCGGGCATCGCAGTTGACCGAAACGACGCTGCTCTGCGCCCGGGAGACGAGAGCTCGAAGATCGTCGGCTCCCCGTCGCGGCCGACCAAAGGAGCGCTGCGGGCCTGGCCGCCATTCGCCGAGGTCACCCGACCGCCTTTTCGAGGGCAGCGGCGAAGGCGTCGACCTCGTCACGAGTGCGCTTCTCTGTCACCGCTACGAGCAGGCCATTCGCGCCGTACTCCTCACCCAAGGGCACGCCGGCCAGGAAGCCCTGCTCGGCCATCCGGTCGACGACGTCAGCGGTAGGCACCGGCAACCGGACGGCGAACTCCCGGACGACCGGCGCCGATGTCATTGTCTCGACGCCGTCGATCGCCAGGACACTCTCGCGGGCGTAGCGGGTGCCGCGCGCGCAGCGCAGCGCGAGCTCCCGCAGACCCGCCGTGCCTACCCAGGCCAGATGGACGGCGTAGGCCACGGCGATGAGCGTTTGGTTAGTGCAGACGTTGGACGATGCCTTCTCGCGCCGGATGTCCTGCTCGCGGGTGCGTAGCGTCGTGACATAGGCGCGCCGGCCGTCGACATCGACCGTCTCCCCCACGAGCCGCCCCGGCAGCCGACGCACGTGCTCGAGCCGGCACGCGAAGGTGCCCAGGAACGGGCCACCGAAGGACAGCGGTGTCCCGAAGGGCTGGCCCTCGCCGACGACGACGTCGGCACCGTAGGTCGCAGGCGGGCGGAGGATGCCGGCCGCGACCGGATCGGCAGCGACCGTCAGGAGCGCGCCGGCGCGGCGCGCCACCGCCGATGCCGCAACCAGATCCTCGATGCAGCCGAGATAGTTGGGGTGCTGAATCAGGACGCAACCGGCCTCGCCTTCGGACGGCCAGGCGGTGCCACCGTCGGGGCCGAGGGGCACCTCGCGGATGTCATGGCCCGTGCCCGCGGCAAAGGTGCGGATCACCTCGCGCCAGTGGGGATGCACCCCTTGGGACACCCAGACCACCGCGTTTCCAGTGGCGGCCACGGCCAGGTTGATGGCCTCGACGCAGGCTGACGCCCCGTCATACAGCGAGGCATTGGCGACGTCGAGCCCCGACAGCCGGCAGACGAGCGTCTGATACTCGAACAGCGCCTGCAGCACTCCTTGGGCGACCTCGGCCTGATACGGCGTGTACGCGGTGACGAACTCCGATCGAAACGCGAGCCGGCGAACGACAGCAGGAATGTCATGGTCGTACGCGCCGGCACCCGCGAAGCACACGAGGTCGGACCCCGTCGCCCGGTTGGCTGCGGCCATCTCACCAAAGCGCGAGAGAACGTCGGGCTCGCTCAGGCCCGACTCGATGTCGAGGCCGCCCGCCAGGCGCAGCGCCCCTGGCACCGCCGCAAAGAGCTCGTCGACCGACGAAAGCCCCATGAACGCGAGCATGGCGGCGACCTCAGATTCAGTATGGGGGACGAAATCGGACATCAGGTCGTCGAAGCCGGCTGACCGTGAACAAACGGAACAGGGACCACCTTCGCCTCGAGCATCTGGCCGCGGGCGTCAACTACCACTTCGCTCCCGACGTCGAGGTGGGGCTGGACGAAGGCAAACGCAATCCCGCGACTCAGCGTGGGTGAGAAGTTCCCGCTCGACACCACACCGACGACCTCTCCTCCTTGGAGCACTCGGTACCCGGCGCGCGGGGGCCGGCGCCCCTCCACTTCGAGGCCGCGCAACAGCCGGCTGACCCCGCGACGGCGCTCTTCCTCCAAGGCGGCGCGCCCTGGAAAGATCCCCTTGTCCCAAGCTACGACCCAATCCAGCCTCGCCTGCAATGGCGTGATCCCGGGGCCGAGCTCATGGCCGTGCAGCGGGAGCCCGGCCTCGAGCCGCAAGGTGTCGCGCGCGCCGAGACCCGCCGGCATGACCCCGGCGTCGAGCACCGCTTCCCAGAAGGCAACCGCTGCGGGAGCGGGTACCGCGCACTCGAATCCGTCCTCGCCCGTGTAGCCCGTGCCCGCGAGTGTGCAGGGTGCGCCTTTCCACCGGAATGGACGCACGCCGAAACGGGGGAGGTCGACGGCCTCGGGCACGACCTCAGCCGTCCAGTGGCGAGCATGGGGGCCCTGCACGGCGACGACTGCCCGGTCGGAAGTGATGTCGTCGCCCCCAAGCGCGTCCACCACTCGCGAGGTGTTGGAAGCATTCGGCATGACGTGGAACTCCTCGTCATGCACCCACCACACGATGACATCGTCGAGCACCGACCCGTCGGCCGTGTCGAGCAGGTGGCTGTACTGAGCCCGCCCAGGCTTGATCTTGGCCAGGTTGTTCGTCAGGGTGTGTTGGATCATCTCGAACGCGCCGGGGCCGGCGACGCGGACGGTGCCGAGGTGACTGACGTCGAAAGCAACCGCGCCCTTGCGACACGTGCGGTGCTCGGCCAGCGTTCCTGAGGGGTAGGCGAGGGGCATTTCCCAGCCGCCGAAGTCCACCATTCGGGCGCCGAGCGAGAGGTGACATCGACGGAGAGGCGAGTGGCGCGCCGGCATGGCGGAAGACTACGAGGTGGCGGAAGACTGCGGGGCCGGGGAACGGAGCGACGCGACGACCTCCTCGTGGACGAGCCCATTGCTGGAAATGGCCGTGCCACCGTTGGGCCCCGGGTTGCCGTCGAGGTCGCTGAACCGGCCGCCGGCCTCCTCGACGATGACCTGCAGCGGCGCGAGGTCCCACACCTTGGCGCCCGGTTCCGCCTGCACCATGGCCTCGGCCGCGCCCTCGGCCACGAGCATGTGACCCCAGAAGTCGCTATAGGAACGAGCCCGCCAGCACCGCCCGGCCAGGGTGGCGAACTGATCGCTGACACCTCGGTTCGAAAATGCCACCACGTCGTCGTAGCTGAGGAGGGCGGCGTGAAGGTTGCCGACCAATGAAACTCGCGCCGGGCGACCGTCGACGTAGGCGCCTTCGCCCCGCGCCGCCCACCATCGCCTTCCCAGCGCCGGCGCGGAAACCACGCCGAGCACGGTCTCGTCGCCGTGCTGGAGGGCGAGCAGGGTGGCGAACACGGGGATCCCCCGGACGTAGTTCTTGGTGCCGTCGATAGGGTCCACCAGCCATCGCCAATCCGCGCCCTCAACCGGTGCCGCGCCCAGTTCCTCCCCCAGCACGCTGTGCGCGGGCCGAGCAACCGCCAGTCGATCGCGCACGGCAACCTCGACGGCGCGGTCGACCTCTGACACCGGGGTCAGATCGGGCTTGGTTTCGACAAGCAGGTCGGCGGCGCGAAAGCGGACCAGCGTCAGCGCGTCGGCGACCTCGCAGAGTTCGAGCGCGAGTTCTAGATCGGGGTTCATGCTCCCTACCCGCGTCGCTGGGTCAGGCCGGTTTGCGACGGTTCCGGCGCGCCGGGCGCTCGCCGGGGGTACCGGCGAAGCGCAGCGGTAGCGGTTCGACGGCCTCGGTTAGATCGACGTCTTGAGACGGTGGCTCCAATCCATACTTCACCAGCAGGTTGAGGTAGTCACGTTGGTAGAAGATCTCGATCGCGACATCGGGGTACAGCTCGCGCAGGCGGCGGGCCTTGCGGTTCTTCTTGGTGACCAGCTTCTGGTTGAGTGTGGTGATCTCTATGAAGCGGTCATAGGCGGGCAGGTAGAAGTCGGGAGTAAAGGCCTGCGCGGGGTTGCCGTCGGTGTCCCACTGGAGGACGAAGGTGCGCGGCTCGTACTCCCAGTCGATCCCGTAGAAGTCGAGCAGTTTGGCGAACTGGCGCTCGGAGTTGTGGGCAAAGCGCACGCCTTCGTGCGGCAGCGATCCTGCCTCCGGCTCACGGCGGCGGCTGGCGCGGGCCAGTTGCTACCCCATGCCCCCGCTCGCCCCAGCGGGCGAGGATGGATGCCGACTGGCCGCCTCGGCGACCGAATTTCCAACGGGGTGCAACTCGGTGATGGCCGCGTCAAGCTCTTTCTTGACGCCACCGAGGGCCATGACGCTGAAGACTCCCTGCCCGGAGCGCATGAGATCGACGAGCTCGCCGTCGGTACGCACAAGCACGGATCCGGCACCGTTGATGACGAGGCTGGCCGACGAGATGTCTTCGCCAAGGTTGTCGCGGACGTACTCCACGGCGCGCCGGGCCTGCTGCAGCGATACGCCGGCGTCGAGCAGGCTCTTGATCACCTTGAGCTCGACGAGATCGCGATAGGCGTAACGACGCTGCGTTCCCGAGCCTCGAGCGTCGGCAATCGACGGCCGGATCAAGTCGGTTCGGGCCCAGTAATCAAGCTGCCGGTACGTGATCCCGACAATCTTGCAAACGGCTGGCCCTCGGTACCCGTCCTCAACGTCCACCCGGAAAACGCCTCCTGACAAGAGCGTAGTTACGACCGTGGAACCCTAGCTTTTCCACAACCTCAATACAATGATCGAGGCGTGAAACGGGGCTAGGAAGCGAAGTCCTCCGGATTCACGCCTTCGAGGAACTCACGGAAGCGCTCGACCTCGTCTTCTTCCTCATCTTCGTCACTCACAGCCACCGCAGCCTCGTCGAGCACCTCCTCGGTGGCGAAGATCGGGGTGCGCAGGCGGGCTGCGAGGGCGATCGCGTCCGAGGGCCGGCTCGACACCTTGGTGGCGGAGCCATTCCTGGTCATTTCGATCTCGGCGTAGAACGTGCGGTCGCGCAGCTCGGTGATGATCACCCGCTCGACTCCAACGGCCAGCGCCGCGAGCACGTCCTTCATGAGGTCGTGCGTCATTGGTCGGGGTGTGACAACTCCCTGCAGAGCGAAAGCGATGGCGGTCGCCTCGACCGGACCGATGAAGATCGGCAGCACGCGGTGCTGGCCGTCGGCTTCCCGGAGCAACACGATGGGATTGTTCGTGGGCATCTCGACCCGGACGCCGACCAGGTGCATCTCGACCACGTCTGCGACCCTACCCCGCGAACAGCTCGGAGACGTACGCGTCCGGGTCTCCCCGGAGCACGTTCAGGTCGCCCGCAACCACTCGATCCAGGTTTCGGTAGCGCTCGGTGTAGTCGAGGCCGTAGCCAAGGACGAACTCGTCGCCGATCTCGAACCCGGTGAACCGCACCGGTGTCGGGACGATGCGGCGGGCCGCCTTGTCGAGCAGCGCACATGCTTCGACCGACCGCGCCCCGCGTCGGGCGAGCTGGCCCACCAGATAGGTCAATGTGAGGCCAGTGTCGACAATGTCCTCGACCAGCACGACGTCACGGTCGTGAATGTCGAGCTCGAGATCCTTGACGATGCGAACCCGTCCGGTATCAGGGGCGTAGGGCGATATCGCCATGAAGTCGATGAGGGGGACGATCGACATGGCGCGCACCATGTCGGCGATGAACGGGACGCTGCCCTTCAGGACGGCAACGAGTACCACGCCCTCGCTATACGCCTCCGACAGCTCCGCGCCGAGCCGGCGGACGCCGGCCTGCAACTCCGGGGCCGGGATAAGCGTGCGCAACGCCGCCTCGTGAGGCTCTACTTGCCCTCGATATAGGTGCGAAGGGCCTGGCGCAACATGGCTTGCCGGAGGCCGTTGCCGAGGCGAGAGAGCTCCGAAAGAGTGTCTGTGGCCAACTGACGAGCTTGCGGATTGCGCTGCTTGAGCATCGGCATCACGATCTGCTCGAAAAAACCTGCCTCGCGCTCCCCCGCGGTCTTGTACATCCGCAGGTGGCGGGCTTCGACCCCGAACTTCATGAACCCCGCCGCCAAGCCGGCAACCTCGAGCGCCTGCTCGTCGTAGTACGTCGACGAAGCGACCTTGCGCCCCCCGAGCAGCCCGAACCGCTCAAGGTCGCGGAGGTCATCCTCCTGCAGGCCGCTGGCGGCAGCGAGCTCGGCGAGCGTCATGCTCGTGCCCGAATCGTGCACGACCAGGGGCGTCTCCTCCTCGGGAGGCACGATCGCTGCGACGGCGGCGGCCACCTCGGCCACCCGCTGATGCTCGACCTCGTCGGCGGCGTGACCGTCGCCTCCCCCCCGCAACCGGCCCTTGATGACCTTGAGGGGCAGAAAATGCTCACGTTGCTGCCGCAGTATCCACCGGAGGCGCTCGACATCCGTCTCGTAGAACTTCCTGTAACCCGACGGCGTGCGCTCGGGATCAAGAAGGCCCTGGCTCTCGAGAAAGCGGATCTTCGAGATAGTGACGTCGGGGAACTCCTCTTTGAGGAGTGATAACACTTCGCCGATCGACAGGTAGGCGCGATCCTCCAACGTTCCGATGGCTCCTCAGTCCTCTCCGGCAGTGCCCGAGAAGAACACGAGCCGGAACTTTCCGATTTGGAGTTCGTCGCCGTTGGCGAGACCCGCCTCCTCTATCCGCTCCCGATTCAGGTAAGTGCCATTGAGGGAGCCGACGTCGCGGATCACGTAGCCGTCGGCGCCGCGAAGCACTTCGGCATGGCGGCGCGACACCGTGATGTCGTCGAGGAAGATGTCGCTGTCGGGATGCCGGCCGGCGCGCGTCACATCGCTGTCGAGCGCAAACTTGGATCCGGCGTTGGGTCCTCGCTTCACGACCACCATGGCCGTGCTGTCGGGAAACTCACCCAGGGTGACGGTGAGCTCCTCCTCGGCAACCTCGCCAGCAGATTCCACCGGCGCGAAGGTGATGGTCGTGTCGTCACCCGTCTTGGGCTCGAGAACCGCGCCGCATGACGAGCAGAAGTTGGCTCCGTCCACGTTTCGATGCCCGCACTGGTTACAAAACACTTCCGCCAACGCTAATCCGAGATGAGGCTGCGATAGGCGCCCGCGTCGAGTAGGGAGTCGTAGGCGGCTCCGTCTACCGGGCGCAGTACGCAAATCCAACCCGTGCCGTAAGGGTCGGTGTTCAGGCGGCCGGGATCGTCGGTCAGGGATTCGTTCACAGCGACAACAGAGCCGTCGAGGGGGGCGTAGACCTCGGAGACCGACTTCGTCGACTCAACCTCACTGAAGGCATCGTGGGCGCCGACCTCCGCGCCGATGTCGGGCAGCTTCACGAAGACGACGTCGCCCAGGGCGTCCTGGGCGTAGTGGGTGATGCCAATCCGGATTCCTTCGTCGGTCTGTTGCGCCCACTCGTGGTCGTCGGTGTAGCGGCGATCGTCGGGAACTTCGTCCGTGGTCATCGGAGGATCTGCCGGATGCGTCTGGCATACTCCTGGGCCAGACCGCGAGCCTTGGAATCGCTGTCGCCCTCGGCCCAAACGTGGGTTACGGGCTCCTCGGGGTCGGGGAGGACGAGTGCCCAAGAATCGTCGAGGAATACCTTGACGCCATCGACGAGAAGTACATCCCTGTCCTTCACTCGCTCGACGAACTTGCGCATGAGGACCCCCTTCTCCTCCCATGGCGTGACGATGGTCTCGTGGGCAACGTGAATGCGGGGCAGGCCGGCCACAACCTTGGACAGGCGTTGACCCGACTGGGCGAGGAGGGCGAGCAGGTTCACGAATGCGGCCGCACCGTCGTAGGCCGGCATGAACTCGGGAAAGATGAACCCGCCCTCGAGGTTGGCGGCGAAAAGGACGTTCTCCGACGCGGCGACGTCCATCAGATTGGCTGACGCTTGCTTGGTCCAGACAATCTCCCCTCCCGCATCGAGGACGATCCGCTCGGCCGCTTGGGTAACCGACACCGGCAAGGCGATGCGGGCCCCCTCGTTGCTGGCGGCAATCAGGGTCACGAAGGCGAGCAATGCCTGAGTGTTGGTGAGCACTTGCCCTTCGTCGTCGATGATCGTGATGTGGTCGCCGTCGGGGTCGATGACTGCTCCCACCTGAGCGTTCGATGTGCGCACGACTTCCGCGACTCGACTCGAGAGCACGGCGGGGTCGAAGGCAGCCGCACCTGCGGTCGACGCGTACGGGTTCACCGAGAGCACGTCGGCACCGAGCTTGGCGAGGACGCTCGGCATCACCATCGACATCGAGCCGAAGGCGTAGTCGACCACGACGCGGTAGTTGGCCCCTCGGATGGCGTTGATGTCGACTGTCGAGATCATCGCCGCCGTGTAGTACTCGAGGGCGCGGGCCGGGAAACCGATGTCGCCGATGTCGGCGGCAAAGGCGCGCCGGAAGTCCTGCCTGTAGAACGCGCGCTCGATCTTGCGCTGCGCGCCATGGTCGATGTCGGTGCCGTCGGCATCGAAGAAACGAATGGCGACCGACTGCGGGTCGCCCGGCGCGAGCCGCACGGTGATGCCACCCTGCGACCGCTGCGTGCGCACCTGGAACCGGGTGACGGGTACGGGCGCCATCTCGAGGTCTTCGACGTTGATGCCGGCCGCATTCAGCCCCGCCATGGCGGCGCGCTTGAGGGCCCTCGCCGCCCGGCTGGAATCCCGGGAGGTGGTGACAGTCGACCCCTTCTTCAAGGTCGAGCCGTAGGCCATTGCCACCTTCACGGCCAGCTCGGGCGTGACGTCGATGTTGGCGAGCCCGCTGACACCCACCCGCCCGAACAGGTTTCGAGCGCCTCGCGACTCCCAGACGATCGAGGAGTTGATGATCGCGCCGGGCTCGACCGTCTTGAAGGGGTAGATCTTGACCCCGGGGTTGATGACCGCGTGTTCCCCCACGAAGCACTCGTCACCTAGCACCACACCTTCCTCGCAGCGGGCATGGTCACGCAGGTCGCTCGATCGTCCGATGACCGAGCCCCGGAGGCTAACGCTCTGGCTCAAATAGGCGTTGTCGTGCACGACGCTTCGCTCGAGGAACGCGTCGGCGCGCACGATCACGTTCGCCCCGAGCACGGTGTACTCCCGCAACTTCACTCCAGCTTCGACCCGGCAGTGGTCGCCGATCACCACCGGCCCCTCGATCTTGGCCTTGGGATCGACCTCGGCGCCCTCGCCGAGCCACACGCCGTCCGCTATTCGGAAGCCAGGCACATCCAACTCGACCTTGCCATCGAGAACGTCTTGATGAGCTTTGACGTACGCATCGAGGGTGCCGACATCCTCCCAGTAGCCCTCGGCGACGTGTCCGAAGAGCGGCTTGCCATCGTCGAGCAGCCGCGGGAAGACATCGCTCGAGAAGTCGATCGACTTGCCTTCGGGGATGTAGTCGAAGATCCCCGGTTCGAGGACATAGATACCGGTGTTGACGGTGTCGCTGAAGACCTGGCCCCACGTCGGCTTTTCGAGGAACCGTTCAATTGAGCCGTCGTCGTGGGTGATGACGATACCGAACTCGAGCGGATTCTCCATAGACTTGAGCGCGATTGTCGCCATTGCCCCCTTGCTCTTGTGCACGTCGACAAGCGCTGAGAGGTCGATATCGGTGAGGACGTCGCCGGAGATCACCAGGAACGTCTCATCGAGCTCGTCCTTGGCGTTGCCGACCGACCCTGCGGTGCCGAGCGGCGTCTCCTCGGTGGCGTAGACCATCCGGACGCCGAACTCTTCACCGTCACCGAAGTAGCTGCGGATCGTCTGGGGGAGGAAGGCGACGGTGACGACGATGTCGTCGAACCCGTGCTGCTTCAACAGCCGCACGATGTGCTCCATCATCGGGCGATTGACGAGCGGCATCAACGGCTTTGGTTGGTTCGACGTGAGGGGCCGCAGTCGAGTGCCCTCGCCGCCGGCCATGATGACCGCCTTCATCGAGCAGACCCTACCGGCTCGGCCGCGCCCGGCTGCTCGGATCGTGGCACCCCATGGGGCTCGGGGGTCTCCTCGACATCACCATCACGCGCCCGTAGCGCTTCTTTACCGATCTTCACGTATCCAGCCGCGGAGTACCAGCTATAACCGAGGGCGACGAGCGCGCAGGGCCAAGCCGCTACCCGTGCCTGTCGCCGCCAGCGAAAGTTCTCGGCATTGGAGAGCAGGAACAGTGGGAAAGCAACCATCATGCCGAAGGTTCCGCACTTGCCCGCCCATGTCACATCGACGCGGCGCGCGCCCATTGCCGCCAGGGCAACGGCGCCCGTGCCGACCGTGACCTCGCGGGAAACGGCGAGCCAGCCCACCCATTTGGGTACCGCACCGTCGATGAGAATGGCGACCATTCCGGTGACCAGCAGTACCCGGTCGGCCGTGGGATCGAGCACTTTGCCGACCGTGCTGACCTGGTTGAAGCGACGGGCGATGAAGCCGTCGACCCAGTCGGTGATCCCGAGGGAACCGAGGAGCACGGCCGCTGCGACCTTGTTGCGACGACCGAACATGAGCCAGACGAACACCGGGACGCAGGCCAGCCGGCCCAGCGAAAGTGCATTGGGAATGGTGAGGATTCGGTCCTCGCCGGCCGTCGGATCTAGTGGTTGTCGCTCGTCGACGCTGGGCATCTCAGCGATTCTAGGAACTGCGAGTGCCCCCAGGCCCATTCGGGAAGGAGTGGGTAGGGCGGGTGCTCCACATCGAGAGGACACCGCCGCCTGCAATCGCTAGGGCGGCCAGCAATCCGACCCCTAAGCCGAAGGTCGGACTTGCGGTCACAAATGGGCGCCCGGGGAGCGCGGTGCCCTGCTCGCCGACGTGGAGGGCGGCGCCGAAGAAGACCAGGCTGACGGCAAGCGCGCCGACCGCGAGGTTGATCTCGGGGCGCAGCGAGTTCCCGGTACGCAGCCGGCGTACTGCGTTTAACAGGGGAACGATGGCCAGCGCCGCCAGCAGGATCGCCACGACGGGTATCGCCGACAGCGCGATCAGGTTGCGAGGGTGGAAGGAGGGATCGCCGGGGCCGGAGAACCGCGCCACTGACTCTTCGTGGAACCACGGCAGGACGAGCGAGACCAGCAACAGGATGGCGGCGCCCGCTGAGATCCACTCCCCCGGTGACAAACGTCCTTTCGTTGGTGACAGCACCGCGGCAGGTTACGCCGCCGCGGCCCCCGCGGGACGGACTTGGTTTTCCACAGGAACATTCCCCTGCTATCCACAAGCCGTGCACAGGATCGCGTCGAAGGCCCCCTTCCGGGGGCCCTCGACAAACGGCTGTGGAGCAATTTGCTACTACCCGGTCATATGTCGAAGACGATTGCGAAACCGAGAATTGCAAAGTTGATAGCCACCGGGTTGCTCGTGGCTGGACCGGTTGGACCGGTTGACCCCGAATGACCCGAGAGGGCTATTGGTGCTGACGCTGCGCCGGACCAAGCCGGCCCGGTATGCCCGGTATTTGTGGAGCTCGACTGAGCCGAGGTCCCACCGGAGCTTCCGGTAACCGCAATTGGAACGGCGAGTACATTCACATTGCCTCCGTTGCCGCCATCAGCGTCGCCGGCCGCGATACTCGACCCGCCGATGGCGAGCCCAGGACCGAGGTTCACAGCGATGCCACCGGGTCCGGCGACCGGGATGGCCACGCCACCACTGCCACCGTCGCCGGCCAGGGCCAGGATGCCAAGCACGTTGTGCGCCGCGCCGGTGGATCCCGACGTTGCGTTCGACGTGGCATCGGCGCCCGAGTTGGCCACGCTGTTGGCGTTGCCATTGGCGATTGCCGCACCGGTGCTACCGGAGTTCCCGGAGTTGCCCGAAGTAGCGTCGCCACCGACCGCGATCGCAATGCCGAGTATCCCGTTGTTGACGGCCACAGGATTGGACGTTGCCGCCCCCGTAGCTCCCGTCGAACCCGAGTTACCGGATATGGCGATTGGAGCCGATACCGCGCTCGACGAAGCAGGCCCGGTGTTGCCGGTGTTGGTCGCACTTGACTGCGATGAGGCCGATCCCGAGTTGCCGGAGTGCGCAACTGGAGTCGCCACCACGGTCGAGCTACCACCAGATCCTCCGTTGGCGCTGCCTACGGCGATGCTGGAGCCTCCTACGGCGACCCCACCACCTACGTTGACAGCTCCCCCGCCGCCACCGGCAACAGGAGCAGCGACACCTCCGCTACCTCCGTCACCACCGACGGCTGCAATTCCGGTGCTGTTCGAAGCACTCCCAGTTGACCCCGAGTCGGAGTTGGATCCGGCGCCGGCGCCAGAGCTGGCAGTGCTGTTGGCCCCTCCGTCGGCGATGGCATCCCCTGTGTCCCCGGAGTTACCCGAGTTGCCCGACGTCGCGTCCGCATGGGCGGCCGTTGAGCTGAAGAGGAGGAATGCCAGTACACCGAACGCCCCAGCTAGGAACGCCAGGAAGGGCTTCTTGCAAGATTGAATATTCATTGGTTGATCACCTCCCTTCCCTCCCCGAGGCCGCCGTGACCGCACGATCCCGGGAGATGACATTCAGAGGAGTCCGCCGCACTCAGCGGAGAACACCCCATCAACCTGATAGCACGACGTTACCAAGCCGCAACGATTAGTCAACGTCGCCCAGTACCCTCGCCCTCTTACCGGCGAACGGAGGCAAGCCATGAAGATCGGGGTCCTGGGTACCGGCGGGGTCGGACAGACGCTCGCAACTGCGCTCGTCGCCCACGGCCACGAGGTGAAGATGGGCTCGCGGCAGGCCGGGAACGTAAAGGCCGTGGCCTGGGCCGAGGGCGCCGGGGACAGCGCCTCAGAAGGCTCCTTCCGCGATGCGGCCGCCTTCGCCGACCTCGTCGTGAACGCAACCGCCGGCGCGGCGTCCCTCGACGCCCTCGAGAGCGCTGGCACCGAGAACCTCGCGGGCAAGGTGATTCTCGACGTCTCCAATCCCCTCGACTTCTCCAAGGGCTTCCCGCCGTCGCTCACGGTCTGCAACACCGACAGTGTCGCCGAGCAGCTCCAGCGTGCGTTTCCCGACGCCCGGGTGGTGAAGAGCTTGAACACGATGAACTGCGATGTGATGGTCGAGCCGAGCCTCGTGCCCGGATCCCACAACGTGTTTCTCGCCGGTAACGACGACGGCGCGAAAGCCGAGATCAAGGCTCTACTGGAAGGCTTCGGCTGGCCCTCCGATGACATCCTCGACCTTGGCGACGCGACCGCGGCCCGGGGCATGGAGATGTACGTGCCCTTCTGGGTGCGGCTCTTTGGCACCGCGGGTACCGGTCACTTCAACATCAAGTTGGTTCTCGGGTCGTAGTAGCCGCCCCGAGCGGCTAGACCAAGCGGTCAGTCGCTATCGATCATGTGGTCGCTGCGCTCGTTGTTGTCCCGGGCATCGGGCTACCCCGCGGCCTTCGCTCGGGCGACAATCCGGCTTTTTGCCATGGCCGGTTGGCGGGCACCCGGCGGCGATTCCAGGTCGTCGAGTAGCTGGCGGACGGTTCCGGCGATGTCCTCCACAGCGCCGTCGAACACGGCGCGATTGGTCCTCGATGGCACCCGGTAGCCACTCACCTTCCGGACGAACTGCAGGGCGGCGGCGCGGACCTCATCGTCGGTCGCGGGCTCCGCCCCTCTCAGGGTCACGATGCTTCGGCACATGCCCAAACCTTACGTCGGCAAATCGACCAAGACATAGGCTCCGGGCCATGTCTGATGCCCCTTCAGCCGTCCCCCTGGGTTTCGCCGGGGTCGATCACATGCCCGACCCCGCGGTGCTCGTTCGGGCCATGGACGAGACTGGCACGTGGCCAGCCACCCAGGAGCTGCGACGTCAGGCCATCACCTGGCTGCACGCGGGCAATGGCAGGACGTTTCTCGATATCGGGTGCGGACCCGGAGATGCCGCCATCGCCCTGGCCGAGAAGGTTGGGCCGGGCGGGCGGGTTGTCGGAATCGACGCCAGCCAGGTCATGGTGGACGAGGCCACCACGCGGGCCGAAGCGGCTGCCGCCGCGGCCGAGTTCCGAGTCGGTGATGCCCAGAACCTCGAATTCGCGGACGACACCTTCGACGGATGCCGCTCTGAGCGCACCCTGCAGTGGGTTGACAGTCCGGAGACTGCCCTAGCCGAGTTCAAGCGGGTTACCCGTCCTGGTGGGACCGTCGTCGTCATCGACACTGACTGGGGCACCTTTGCTCCGTATCACCCCGATCCGCAGTTGACCCAGCGGGTTCAGGGAGCGATCTTCGGCCGCAGGCCAGGTTTCGTGATCGGCCGCAGCCTCCGCTCACTCTTCGTGAAGACCGGCCTCGACGACGTGAGAGTCAGGGCCGCAACCCACCTCATCCCCGACTGGGACCCAACGGCGCGCCCAGGGCCGCCGGGGTTCCCACCCTTCGCGATGATTCTCCAGGGCATCTCCGAGTCCGGCGCCGTCTCCGAAAAAGAAGCCCTCACCTGGATCCAGCAGCTGGAGCAGACGGCGCGTGACGGGCACTTCTGCGCGTCGTTGACGATGTTCGCGGTCGCCGGACGTAAGCCCGCCTGATCCGATGTCCCGCCCCGGAGCGCGACATCTGGCGCTGCTCCTCATGGCGCTGATGGTCGTCGCCTGCGGTGCCGACGAGACAACCGCCAACCGCGCCGCCGGCACCTTCCGGCCCGCTCGTCCCGGCGTCCTCAGGGTCGCAACCGCACAAGTGCCCGCGCCGGGATTCTGGCAGGGCACCGTCGCGAATCCGACGGGGGGTTTCGAGTGGGGCTTGGCAAAGGCGTTTGCGAGTCGCTTCGGGCTGGCACTGGTGGAAATTGTCGAGGTTCCGTTCGAAGATCTCATTTCCGGTCGCCTCGCCGGCGCGGATATGGCCCTGTCGCAGCTGACGTTCTCGGAGGGCCGAGATCGAGTGCTCGATTTCTCGACGCCCTACCTCCCGGGTAAGCCGGCGATCTTGACGCGCGCCGGCGCGCGCGTAAACGACATGGAGACGGCGCAGGCTCAACGTTGGTCGGTTCGACGGCGCAGCACGCTCGAACGTTTCCTCAACGACAAGGTGCGCCCGACAAGGCCGGTCCAAGCGGTGGACACGCGCCAGGAGAGTCTCGACGCGCTCACAAATGGAAACGTTGACGCCGTCCTTCTGGATCTCCCGGTGGCGACCGCAATCGCTTCCACTTCGGGTGGCCGGCTCGAGGTCGCGGCCCAATTCCCGAGCGATGACAACCTCGCCGCGGCCCTCCCTGATCATTCGTCGAACAAGGACGCCGTCGACTCCGCGGTACGGGCCCTCGCAACCGACGGCACGTTGCGAACCCTCGCCGATCGCTGGCTCCATGTGGCGCTGACGGGTGGCTTAGCCGAGGACATCCCGGTCATCCAGCCTCCTTCCTGAAACACTGGCCGGCGCCATGGACCCGTTGCACCTGAATGAGCCATCCGGCGATGCCTTTGTCTTTCTCGTTTTGTTTGCTGTGGTGGTCGGTGGCCCGCTGGTCGTCGAGAAACTCAAGATCCCCGGCATCATCGGGCTCTTTCTCGGAGGCCTCCTCATCGGTCCGCACGGGCTGGGTTTCATCGGGTCCGGGAACACGACTGTCTTCTCTTTGGGGAAGCTGGGCCTGCTCTACCTGATGTTCGTCGCCGGGCTCGAGCTCGACCTCGGTTTGGTGAAGCGGCACCGCCGGTCTGTTGTTGTCTTCTCCGTGCTTTCCTTCGCCATGCCAATGGCGGCAGGCACAGTCGCGGGACTCTTGCTCGACTTCGGAACCGGCGCCGCCATCCTGCTTGGCGCCCTGCTGGCCTCGCACACCCTCATCGTCTACCCCACGGTCAAGAGCTTTCGGCTGGGATCGGACCCCGCTGTCGCCACTGGGGTCGGTGCGACCGTGGTCACCGACACCCTCGCCCTGATCATCCTGGCGGTCATTGTGGGCTCGACCGAGGTCGGAGCCAGCAGCGTGGAGATCGCAATCCAAACGGGTCTCGGCCTGCTCATCGTGGCCGGCTTCAGCTTTCTGCTACTCCCCCGTGTCGCCACGCTGTTCATGGCTCGGTTCGGCTCGTCGCGAACCAACCGCTATGTCTTTGCCCTCGTCGCCCTGCTCTCCGCGGCGACAGTGGCCCAGGTCGTTGACATCGAGGGGATCATCGGCGCGTTCTTCGCCGGCTTGGCGCTAAACCGTCTCGTGCCCAACGAAGGTGACCTGATGCACCGCATCGACTTCTTCGGAGCGGCGGTGTTCATCCCGGTCTTCATCGTGTCCGTCGGCCTCGTGCTCGACCCGGGCGTGATGGCCGAGCCGGAGACACTGCGGATGGCCGGCATCTTCGTCCTCGCCTGCGTGGGAGGAAAGGCGATCGCCGCGGCGCTGACCCGGCCGTTTCTTGGCTTCTCGTGGTCACAGGTGGGTGTCCTTTTTTCTCTTACGGCCGCCCAGGCCGCGGCGACGCTGGCCGTGGCCGACGTCGGCAAGCAGCACGGCTTGTTTGGCAACGCGGTCTTCAACGCAGTGCTGGGCCTGATCCTGGTGAGCCTCATCGTCGCGTCGGTTGTGGCCTCCTTCTCAGGCCAGCGCGTGCCCGTTCCTCCGAAGTCTCCAACGCCGACCTACGGCGACCGAGTGCTTCTGATCGGCACCGAAGACTGCTTATTTCGGGCAGGTGTCGCGGCCCTCGCGATGCGCCTCGCCTCCACTGACGCAGGTGTGGTGCTTCCAGTGATCGTGGCCCCCGACGGGGACTCGATGCCCGGCTTTCACGAAATCGAGAAGGTGGAACGCCGGCTGACGAGTGTCGGGGTCGACCTACCGGTGACGGTGCACGTTGACGGTGACAGCCCGGCGGCCGTACAGCACGCGATCACGTCGCTGGACGCGTCCGCCGCCGTGATCGACGATCCCTCGGGTGAGTGGCTGAACGTCGTGCAGACCGGCGACGTGCCGTACCGAGTGCCCCTTCTGATCGTGGGCGCGGTCGCCGGCCGCTGCCGGCGCGTCGTGGTCCGGCCCGACCCTCTGGCGGTGTCGGTGCCGGTCGGAGAGATCGCCCGACGGCTCGCGCCGGCGCGCACGACGGTGGTGATCGACGACAGCGGCGCGGGTGGTTCGGCGGTCGAGACCGGCACGACTGACCTGGTGGTCAGCGCGGTGGGCGCCGACGTGCAACCGAACGGCGCGGCCTCGACGGTCGTGACCATCGTCTAAGGCGTGAACTGCATGTACAGGTAGTCGGGTGCGTCGCCGCTGAAGTGGAGCCACACAGTCGAGAACGCAGTCACCTGTTTGCCGTTGATGGTGCCGCTGAGTTGCCCGCTGGCGTACAGGGCCAAGACCTCGCTGACGGTGCACTGGAACGGCTCGTTGGCATCGCCGACGCAGGTGGCCGGCGTGTTGGCCGAGGAAAACCCCAGGAGTAGGAGCTTGGAATCAGCGTCGCGAACGTAGTAGTCGTCCTCCACCGGTCCGGCATCGTCCTCACCACCGGCCTTGATGGCAGCTTGGCCTGCGAACCAGCACACGAGGTCGAAATCAAAAGTGGTGTTGCCCTGCACGTTTTTGATCCTTCCGGCCCACCAGCCCGGGGTCAGCTTGTCGGGGCTGGCCGGCGTGCAGCCCGAGCCCGACGGCCCATTGACTCGATCGTACGGAGGGCCCTTGGAGAGGTTCGTGGCCCCCGTGGACGCTTGGGTCGAGGGTGGCAGTGAAGTCGCGCCCGGCCCTGGTGCCGACGTGACCGATGAGGTCACCATGCCGGTCGATGCCTTGTCGTCGTTGTCGCTGCTGCACCCACTTGCGAGCGCCAGGACGATGGTTGCCATCAGCACGGGGCGCCGGACGAGCATTCCGCCACCCTAGAGTTCCGGCAATGGTTGCGGCCGAAAAGGAGCGCGGTTAGTGGGCGACGTACATGAGGTTGACGAAGGCGGCATGACCCGGCCGAGCGATGTCGGGGCCCACCGAAGTTCGTTCGACAGCTTTGCCGAGTGGGCCGCCAACCTGGCGAGCCGGGGACCGTTCTTCTCCCTGTGCCTCTTTGGCCTAGTCCTGTGGCTGACGATGGCGGGCGTCGTGATGGACTACTCCGACCGCTGGATCGAGTTGGGAGCGTTCGGTATGGCCGCCATCACCTTCCTTCTCATCGCCTTGCTGGAGAACGCCCAGCGCCGCAGCGACCAGGCCGTGCAACGCAAGCTCAACGCCATCGCCGAGGGCATCGCCGAGCTGATGGAGCGTCAGGACATGTCCGGCAACGAGGTCGATGAGCTACGCGCTGCCGTCGGCCTAGAACACCGCGAAGCGACGAACTAAAAGCCCGGGCGGGCGCCTGCTGCGCTCCTAGTCCGGCAGGCGGCCACAGGCTCGGAAAGGCACCGATGCGACCGTCGGCGCCGGCCTGGACCGGTCAGCCGCGTGAAGAACGAACTCGAGCAGCGACTCGTCGGGCGAAGGATTCTCGAGGCTCAGCTGGCCATCCAGGACGACGGTGGGGACGCCGGAGACGCCATACTCGCGCACCAGGTCGCTACCGGCGAGACCGTCAACGACCTCGACGCGCAACCGGTCGGTGGCCAAGCCCATACCGATGGCCGTGGCCACGACAGGAGGACAGCCCGGGCAGGTGGGGGTGGCGAACACGCGCGTGTGCACCGGCCGGGGCAGCCGCTCCAAGGCCTGGCTCCACCCGGCAGGTAGCCCGTGATCGCCGGTGGACGCCCGGCGAATTGCCTCTAGGAGGTTTCGGAAGAGGTTGACCCGAGGCACGCCGACGAAGCGGACAACGCCAGGCGATGCTCGGCCGGACACCGTGAACACCGGGGCGCCGGCCGCGCCCGGGCTGGTCAGCGTCACCTGGAGACGCGGCTCCAAAGATCCAAGTTCCAGGGCCAACTGCTCGGCTTGGCGGCCCTCATCGGCGCCAGGGTCCGGCGAGGCGCCTGGCAACAGCAGCGGCGAGGAGGGGCCGGCAGCCACCATGAGATCGACGGGCGCGTCCATCTGTCCTTCGAGCTGGGCGACAACGTAGTTGCGATCGACGTCGTCGAAGAAGGGTGCGGGGCCGACCGGCCGCCTGCCGAGCTCCAAAGCTCTAGTGGACCAGGACCTTGGACTTCAGCACCATCTCCTTGCTGAGCATCCGACACACGGGACAGTTGCGACCGACATTGGCCAGATCCGTGAGCTTCTTCTTGCTTGCGCCCATTGCCTTGATGTGGATCTCATAGTTGATGGCGCTGAACTTGTCGGTCTGATCGGTGTTCTGGAAGAAGCCCTGAGCGTCGAAACTCATGTTGACCTTGACCGATAGTTCCTCGAGCACGACGCCCATGCGCGCCGCGTGCCACGACGTCTGGTTGATGATGCAGGCGCCAAGCGCCGAGAGCACCGTCTCGACCGCCTCGGGACCGGCGTCGTCGCAGCCGGGCATCTCGGCCCAGTCGTCGTACTGGATGGAGTACTTGCGGGTGAGCCGCTCCTTGCGCTCGCCCATGAGGCTGAACGGTCCGATGTAACCGGTGGCCCGGGTGCCCTTTCCCTGCCACTCGACGAACGCTTCGAGGTCTAACACGACCGGGTCGTCGCCGATGGCCTCGTAGAACGCTCGGAGCTTCGGGATCGGAATCCCGGAAACCTCATCCTGCTTGGCAGTTACCCCCAGACTCATTGCTACCCCTTTCCCCTTGCTCACACGTGGACGTGCTCGATGACACTGCAAAAGACCCCCGTCGCTGGTGGCGACTGCTTCGATGCCTCCTTGAGCCGGACCAGTTCGGAACGAAGCTCGTGCAGCTCCGCAATCCGCCCATCGATGTCGTTCAACTGACGATCGACCACGCCAAGCACATAGTCACAAGGCCGTTCGCCCTGTTCCCGCAGCGCCAGAACCTCGCGGATTTCGTCGAGGCTGAATCCCAACCGTTGAGCAGCTCTGATGAAGGCAAGCCGTTGCTGATCGTCGGCGTCGTACTCCCGGTATCCGGAAGCAGTGCGACTTGGCACGGGCAGGAGCCCGATGTCCTCGTAGTAGCGAATGGTTTTCGGGTTCACGCTCACGTGCTGGGCCAGCTCGCCGATCCTCACGGCGCCACTGTAAACCTTCTAGTTGGATGGAAGGTCAATAGGCTACCCCTAGCCATCGATCGACCGTTCTGGCAACATCTGCGCGCCGGCCTGGATGGCCCGGGTGCGGAGAGAGGAGACGCGGCATGCCGTTGTTCATGGACGTTCACAACATGGCAGGCGGAGTCAGTCCGGACGATGTCGCTCAGGCTCACAAGGCTGACCTCGAGACTCAGGAGAAGTACGGAGTCAACTACAAGCGTTACTGGGTTGACGAGAAGGGCGCCAAGATCTTCTGCCTCGTGGAGGCGCCCGACGCCGAGGCAGCCAATACGGTTCATCGGGAGGCCCACGGCCTGGTCGCCGAGGAAATCTACGAGGTGTCAGAACACTCGTAACAACGAACCGTGGTCGGGCTGGGGAGATTTGAACTCCCGACCTCTTGACCCCCAGCTATTTCAGGGCCGACTCCCCTACCAGCACTTTTGCGAATAAGTGCTGGTCAGAGGCCCTTTTGGGTTGACCGTCGTTTACCGCAGATGACCCGGTTTGGCCATCTCTTGTGGTGCAGATGTGGTGCAGCCAGCCGTTCTCACGCCCCGAAGTAGGCCATGCGAATCGCAGGGGGCACCGATAGCGGGACGTCGCCGGCGGCGCCCCAGGCGATGGCTTGGCCGTTCTCCAAGTACCAGACACCGTTGGAGGGACGGAACACGGTGAGATCGGCGATGCCGTCGCCGTCGTAGTCAGCCGGCACCGGGATGTCGCCCTCGGCGCCGTAGGCGATGGCATCGGGGACCTGATTACGCAGGAACAAGACGCCGTTGGAGGGACGGAACACGGCGATATCTCCGTCGCCGTCGCCGTCGTAGTCGGCGGGCACCGGGATGTCACCTTGGGCGCCGTAGACGGTGGCATCGGGGCTCTGGCCCCGTAGGTACCAGACGCCGTTTGCGGGACGGAACACGGCGATGTCGGCTTTGCGATCACCGTCGTAGTCGGCCGGTACCGGGACGTCGCCCGACGCGCCGTAGTTGAACGCCACGTCGGTGTTGGTGGCCGATTGGCGGATGTACCAGGTGCCGCTCGAGGGCCGGAACACGGCCACGTCGGTCTTGTGGTCACCGTCGTAGTCGGCGGGGACGGGGATATCACCCTCGGTGCCCCAGCCCACCGCGTCGGGGGTCTGGCCTCTCAGGTACCAGACGCCGTCGGAAGGCCGGAACACGCCCAGATCCGATTGCTTGTCACCGTTGTAGTCCCTGGGCACGGGAATGTCGCCCTCGGCGCCCCAGGCAATTGCCTCAGGAATCTGGCCCCGGAAGAACGAGACGCCGTTAGCCGGCCGGAACACGGCGATGTCGGCGGAGCGGTCGCCGTTGAAGTCCGCCACCGGCGGCAGCGCGGGGCAGTTGTTCGGTCCTACGAGTGCGGACTCAGTTGATGCAAGCGGTACAGCGAAATCGGTGACGACCGGGTTGTCCGAAAAGTGCGCATCGTCGGTGCCACCGATGGCGTAGATCCGTCCGTCGCGGGCAGTAACCGCTGCATGTTGCGAGCGCCGGTCGACCATCGGTTCCGTGAACGCCGTCCAGGTGGCGGTCAGGGGGTCGTAGGCACTGACGGAACGGAGGGTGTTCCTAGAACTAAGGGGATCAAGGCCCCCGATGGCATAGATAAGGCCGTCCGGACCGGTCAAAAGGCCAAGATCGGACGGCTGGATGGGAAAGGGACGTGACGGTTGCCACGTTCCGGGCGTTCCCGCCGCGCCGGCGGTGTAGGTCTCCATGGTCACGACAGGAAGCCCGTTTCCAGAAGGGGTCAAGCCACCCGTGACATAGATCCGCCCGTCCGTGCCCGTCGTCGCCCCGTGGTTCGAGCGTGGCCACGTGAGCGGAGCCACCATTTCCCATTGGCCAGTGGTGACGTTGAAAGCCTCGACGAAACCTGTAACTCCGCCTCCGTTGACTCCGCCAATGGCGTAGATTCGCCCGTCAGGGCCGGTCGTCGCCGCAAGTTCGCTACGCGGAAGCGCTAGAGGGGCAGCTTCGGACCACGATCCGGCGGTCGGGTCGTAAACCTCAACGCTCGCAAGTGGAGTACCGAAAACGGCGTCGCGGCCACCGATCACGTAGATGCGCCCATCGGGCCCCGTGGCGGCCGCGAACTTCGTCCGCGCCCTGGGCATAGGAGGTATTGGTGTCCAGGTCTTGGTTCCGCACGGGTCGAAGAGCTCCGCCGAGGCAAAGACGGTTCCGTCCTCGTCGTGGCCTCCCATCGCGTAGATACGCCCGTCGGCCCCAACCGCGCTGGCAAGGTATTCCCGAGCGACGTTCATCGGGGCGCTCGGCTGCCATTCGGGCCCGG
>DATLEI010000117.1:0-14158 GCA_035525375.1 Acidimicrobiales bacterium | reverse complement strand
CGACACTGCTGCCGGGCCTCCTCCCCCACCACCCGCTGAAACTCCCGAACCATCCAGGGAAATGGATGCGGGCCGACGACCGATCCGAGGCAGTAGTGGGTGCCCTCAACGCTCGCGACCCAGTCGCGGAGGGTCTCGTTGATCGCGTCCTTCAGCGTTCTACTGCCCGAGCCCACCGCTATCACCTCGGCCCCGAGCAGCTTCATACGGAAGACATTGAGGGCTTGCCGCTCGACGTCGACCTCGCCCATGTACACGGTGCAGTCGAGCCCGAAGAGTGCCGCCGCGGTCGCAGTCGCCACGCCGTGCTGGCCGGCGCCGGTCTCGGCGATGACGCGAGGCTTTCCCATCCTGCGGGTGAGCAGGGCCTGACCCAGAACGTTGTTGATCTTGTGAGACCCGGTATGCGCGAGGTCTTCGCGCTTCAGGAGAACCCGAATCCCGAGCTGATCCGAGAGCCGGTGGCACTCGGTGACGGGAGTCGGGCGTCCGGCGTAGTCGCGCAGCAATGCATCGAGCTCGAGGTGAAATCCGGGATCGGCCCAGGCCTCGCCGAACGCGACCTCGAGCTCGGCACACGCCGGCACCAGAGACTCAGGAAGAAACCGTCCCCCGAACTCCCCGAAGCGGCCACCTGGCTCGGGCTCGGTCATCAAGCTGGGACCCTGATGAGGCTGGGTCATCCGCCCGTTTCCTCCCAGTCGTAGGGCGCCAGCTCGTCGTCGCCCTCGTAGGGGTCTTCGCCGGCGGCTTTGGCCGCGGCCACGAAGGCCCGGACCTTGACGGGATCCTTGTGACCAGGCGCCGACTCCACGCCAGTGGCCACGTCGACTCCCCATGGGTGCACCCTGGCGATCGCCTCGGCCACGTTGGAGGGATTGAGGCCGCCGGCCAGCAGCAGGCGCATGCCGTCCGGTACGCCGTCGGCGAGACTCCAGTCGAACACCTCGCCCGAACCGGGTGACGGCGCGTCGATCATGATGGCGTCGGCGCTATAGCTCCCGGCTTGGACGATCGAGTTGCCACCGGCCGGAAACGCCTGGATGAGGAATGGGACCCGCTCCCGAATCCACGCTGCCTGTTCGGCCGACTCGTGACCGTGGAGTTGGGCGGCGCGCAGGCCGATGCTGTTCACGATCTCCACGACGCGCTCGGGAATCTCGTCGCGAAAGACGCCGACGGTCATCACCTGGGGCGGCAGGCGCTTGATGATGTCACTGACAAGCGTGGGCCGGACTTGACGTGGAGACGGCGCGAACACGAAGCCGACGGCATCGGCACCCATGGCAACGGCCAGAAGGGCGTCTTCCTCGCTGGTCGTCCCACAGAGCTTCACGAACACGCGTTGACGCTACCCGCGGGGCGGCGATAGTTCGGACCAATTCACCAAGCCCCGGATGGCCGCGGCCGGATCGGAAGCGGTGACGACGCCCGTGCCGACGAGAACGGCGTCATAGCCACATTCCGCCATCCTTTTGGCCTCGGCGGGGCCTTTGACGCCCGACTCCGCCACCTTGATGACGTTGTCAGGGATCCGGCGCGCCAGCCGCTCGACGACCTCGAGATCGACTTCGAAGGTGCGCAGGTTCCTCGAATTGACCCCGATGAGGTCAGCTCCAGCATCGAGAGCACGCGCCAGCTCCTCACTTGTGTGCACCTCAACGAGCGCAGCCAATCCGAGGGTGACGGCCAGGTCGCGAAAGCGCTGCAGCTCATCGTCGGTGAGAGCGGCGACTATGAGGAGAATCGCGTCGGCGCCCATGAGCCGGGCGTCACAGACGTCAGCCTCGGAGATCGTGAAGTCCTTCCGGAGCACGGGAAGGTCGCAGGCGGCCCGCGCCGCTTTCAGGTCGTCTGCTGAACCTCCGAAAAACTCAGCGTCGGTGAGCACCGACAGCGCGGTCGCGCCACCGGCCGCGTAACGCGCCGCCAATTCGGTGACAACGAGGCCCGGCGCGAGCTCTCCGGCGGACGGCGAGCGGCGCTTGATCTCGGCGATCACGGAGAGGTCCTTGTTCGTGCGCAGGGGGTCCCTGAACGGCCTGGCGACGGGCTGGGACTCTGCCTCGGAAATCAAGGTCTCAATGGCCCGCGTATCGGATTCGGCCGCGCGCCGGTGGGCGGCGATAATTACGTCGAGCACAAGACCTTCATCGTACGTTCGCCGCCTCGTTCATCCGGGTGCGCACGCTGGAACGATCACGGAATAGCGAACATTCCCGACCAGCAACGCGACCGAGGGCGGACCTGGCGCCAGACAGCGGACGCGCCACGCACTGTTCCCTTCACTGTCGGTCAGCCCCCTGTCCTGGCTCTCGAGCGTCAACCCACCGGCAGGGACGAGTTGCACGGGTAATCCAGGTCTCGGATTGGCGCGCACGACGCCTTGAGCATCGACCGCTCCGGTCACCACCTGGGTGACCAGGACTGCGGGCTGTCCAACGGGCAGCGGCGCCGGTTCCGTCCCGACCGTCACGCTGACTTCGCCGAAGCGGGTCACCAGGAGGTTGACCTGCCTCGTCTCCGTAGACCCCAGGAAGAAGATCTCGGGTTCGAGTTGCGCCATATCCGGCGCGCGCCAGGCGCGCACCCGGTAGCGGCCACCGCGGATCGCCGGTAGCTGCCAGCCGCCGTTGACGGCCCGGATATCGACGCTCACCTCTTCATCACCAGTGAGCCGCTCCACCCGAACGATGGCGTCGGGAACCGGGCCGTCAGGTCCGCCGACTGTGCCGTTAAGCGTCGCTTCTCCCGGGCTGAGTTCCGTAGGGATGGTCGTCGTCGTACGCGGGTTGCCCGGTGCAGTAATGACAGTGAAGCTCGTCGAACTCGACGGTGGGGGCGGCGTCGTCGTCGGCTCCGGCTTCTCGGTGGAGCCACCGCTGCAGGCCACGGCCAACAGAACTGCTGTGGCGGCGACGGCGCGTCCTGCCTGTCGACTCAAGGGACGAGCGGTAGAGGCTCGACCCGCGCCGGCGCCGATCTTCCGTCCCATTCGACGACGAGCTCGGCTGGGACCTCGACTGCTCGACCCACATACGCGAGGGCAACCGGCGCGGCACGGACCACCGACTTCGCGGCACTGGTCAGGCTGCCCACGTCCTTCCCGTCGAACTTCAGTAGCGCTCCCGGTGGCGGTACCGCATCGCCGTCTATCACCACGCCCCGTAGGTTGCGAGGGACCTTGCCGCCCCTCGAGTCGATTCGAGCGACGAGCTCTTGGCCGGTGTAGCAGCCCTTCGTGAAGCTCACCGTGCGATCGACAATGCCGGCCTCGGCCGGAATCGTGCGCTCGTCGAGCTCCAGACCCATCATCGGGATGCCAGCCTCAATTCGCACTGCCTCATACGCTTCGCGCGAGCACAGCGGCGTGGCTCTCGAGACTTCAGGGTCTTCGCCCACCATGTCGACGCCGGGAAGGCCGGGCCAGTCGGCTTCCAGGGCGAGAGCAGCAGTGGTGGTGGTAGCGCGGACCTCATGGGCCCGGGCGCCTCGGAGGGCCAAACAGCGCCAGGGTTTGGCGTCGATCGTCGCCTTCACTCGGATCTTGAACCGGTTCAGCCGTTCCGCAACCACTTCGCCCCAGCCACCGTCAGTGTCGAGGATGAACTCGTCGTCCGCCATTCTCGTGACCCGGATCAAGGCGACCATTTTTCCCTGGGGTTGCAGCAGTAGCGACCAGACGGACGCGCCGAGAGCCATATCGACGTTCTGACTGAGCTGTCCCTGGAGAAACTTCAAGCTGTCGGGGCCGGCGATGCTCAAGAAGTCACGCTCGAGCCAGACCGCTCCTACTTCCTGGCGCAGCGTCCGCTGGTCGGCGTTCGAATCAGACATCGACCGGCTTTGCCACGGCGGCGGCGCGCATCCGGCGCGCCGCGGGTACGGCCGCCAGTAGAGCGGCGGCCTTGTTCTGACTCTCCTGCTCCTCGGACCCGGGCACGCTGTCCGCAACGATGCCCGCGCCGGCTTGCACCGAAGCCCGGCCGTCGGCACCAATGACCATCGTGCGGATTGTCACCGCTGTATCGAGATTTCCCGAGAAGTCGAGGTAACCGACGACGCCCGCATACGGACCGCGCTTGGTGGGCTCGAGATCGTCAATGATCTCCATGGCTCGTACCTTCGGCGCGCCCGACATGGTGCCGGCCGGTAATGTGGCCCGCAGGACGTCGATCGGGCCTTTCCCCGCCGCCAGGCGGCCGGTCACCTGCGACGTCAGGTGCATCACGTGGCTGAATCGCTCGAGGGTCATCAATTCCTCGACCTTCTCGGTGCCGAAGTCGACAACCCGTCCCACGTCGTTTCGCGCCAGGTCGACGAGCATCACGTGTTCGGCGACCTCCTTTGGATCTCTGGCCAACTCGGCGGCGAACAATCGGTCTTCCTCGTCGGTACGACCCCGGGGCCGGGTGCCGGCGATGGGTCGGGATACGACCGTGCCGTCGCGCAACTGCACCATGAGCTCGGGCGACGAACCGACAACGGTTACGTCGGGATGGCGCAGGAAGTACATGTACGGGCTCGGGTTGACCTGGCGGAGCACACGGTAGAGGTCGAAGGGCTCGGCGTTGAGGTCCAGGTCAAAGCGCTGTGACAAGACGACCTGAAAGATGTCACCGGCGAGAATGTGCTCCTTGGCAGCCTCGACTGCATCGCAATAGGCCTTCGGACCGACGGTTGATCGCACTTCCGGGGGCGGGTCCGCCGAGTCGGGCGGATCGGCGACGTCGTAGGGCAGCGGCCGGCCGAGATCGTCGGCGAGTTCGTCCAGCCGTTCACCGGCGCGCACATAGGCGGCGTCGAGCTCGCCTTCGGACGCTCCCTCTCCGACGACGACGTTCTCGATCAGGAATAAGCGCTGACGCCAGTGATCGAAGGCGGCGAGCGAACCAATGACCGACAGGACGGCATCGGGATGACCGAGGTCATCGGGCGGCACATTCGGGAGACGCTCGACCTCCCGGACGACGTCGTATCCGAGATAGCCGACAAGTCCACCATGTAATGGCGGAAGCTCTGGGATCGTCGGAGAGCGGTACAGCTCTAGAAGACGCTCAACCGTTGCCAGCACGCCCTGGTCGAGCGGCACGCCAGCTGGGACGTTCCCTTCGGTCGTGACGCGACCATCCCGAGCGACGAGGACGAGTGACGGGTCGCGGCCGATGAACGAAAACCGACCCCAGCGGTCTCCGTGTTCCACCGACTCCAACAAGAACCCGGGGCGGTCGTGAGCGAGCTTGAGGAAGACCGAGACGGGCGTTTCGAGATCGGCGACGATCTCACGCCACACCGGCACGACCGAATGGTCAGCGGCGTAGGCGTGAAAGTCGTCCCTACTCGGAAGCACTGTTCCCGAATGACCGATAGAAGCAGGTGCGCTCGCCGGTGTGGCACGCGCCGCGGCCCTCCTGCTCCACGACGAGGAGGATCGTGTCGCCGTCGCAGTCGTACCAGGCTTCTCGCACCCACTGCCGGTCACCCGACGTCTCGCCCTTGCACCACATCTCGCGCCGGGAACGGCTCCAGAACCAACTTCGCCCGGTCTCCAGCGTCTGGCGGAGTGCCTGCTCGTTCATCCAGGCCATCATCAACACCTGCCCGGTGCCAACTTCCTGCACGATCGCGGGTACTAGCCCGGCCTCATTGAAAACGACGTTGGCCAGGTCCTCGGCGCGCAAGGAGATCGGCGTAGCGGTCGGCACCAGGCCATCGTAGGTTGCCCCCCAACGAACCGGGTCACTTAATGGGGTATAGCGGCATTACGTGACCCCAGTTGCGTCTTGTGCTCACGGACGGACGGTTACGCCGTTCGCAGCCAGGTGCTCCTTGGCCTCGCGGACCGTGTGCTCGGCGAAGTGAAATATTGATGCCGCCAGGACGGCGTCGGCGCCACCGGCGACGGCGCCTTCGACCAAGTGGTCGAGCGAACCCACACCCCCACTGGCGATCACCGGGATGTTCACAGTGTCGGTGACGGCGCGAGTGAGTTCGATGTCGTAGCCGTCGCGGGTGCCGTCCCTGTCCATCGAGGTCAGCAATATCTCTCCGGCGCCGCGCCGTTCGCACTCTGTGGCCCAGGCCAGGGCGTCGAGCCCGGTCGCCTCCCGGCCGCCGTGGGTGAACACCTCGAACCCTCCCCCGCTTCGGCGGCGGGCGTCAATGGCCACGACCACGCATTGAGCGCCGAACTCCGTGGCTAACTCGAAGACGAGGTCGGGCCGAGCGACTGCGGCGGTGTTGACGCCCACCTTGTCCGCGCCGGCGCGCAATAGCTGACGGGCGTCCGCAGCCGAGCGCACACCACCGCCGACGGTGAATGGGATAAAGACCTCCTCCGCCGTGCGCCAGGCCAAGTCGACAATCGTGTTCCTGGCGTCGGAAGAGGCAGTGATGTCGAGGAACACGACCTCGTCCGCGCCCTCGGCGTCGTAACGCGCCGCCAGCTCGACGGGGTCGCCGGCGTCGACCAGGTCGACGAAGTTGACCCCTTTCACGACGCGGCCGGCGTCGACATCGAGACAGGGGATCACCCGGACACTGCGCACGCGAGGATCGCCTCCTCCACAGTGAAGAGACCGTCGTGGAGGGCCTTGCCCACGATCACGCCGGCCGGCCGGCGCGCGCCGACCTCCAGCGTCGCCAAGGTCTCGAGGTCGGCCAGAGACCCCACGCCGCCGGATGCCACGATGTCGAGGGTCGTGGACTCGAGCAGGTGGGCCAACCCCTCGACGTCAGGGCCGGCGAGGGTGCCGTCTCGACCGATGTCGGTCACGATGAACGCCTCGACGCCTGCCTCCTCGTACCAGCTCGCGAGGTCAACGACGGAGTGTCCCGACGGCTCCGTCCACCCCCGAACTTTGGTATCTCCATCACGGGCGTCGAGCCCGACGGCGACGCGATGCTCGGCGGCGAGGTCCTTGACAAACTGGGGGCTCTCAACCGCCGCGGTACCGATGACGACCCGGGCGACGCCTGCCTTTGCCATGGTCTCGGCTGACACCTGATCACGGATGCCGCCGCCGGCCTCGATCGACACCCCCGGCGACACGGCGCGTGCAATGGCGGCGATCATTTCGATGTTCTCGGACACTCCAGTGCGCGCCGCGTCGAGATCGACGACATGGATCCAGCGCGCGCCGGCAGCGGCAAAGCGCTCGGCAACCGTCACCGGGTCGGTGCCGTACGCCGTCTCCTTGTCGTAATCGCCCTGGTAAAGGCGGACGCAACGCCCGCCCCGCAGGTCGATGGCGGGATACAGATCCAAGCCGGCGGCCCTCAGCGATCGGTTGTGGTCACGAAGTTGGCGAGCAGCTGCAGGCCGGCCGCGCCCGACTTCTCGGGGTGAAATTGCGTGGCCCAGAGGTTCTGTCGTTCGACTGCGGCCACAACCGGACCGCCATAGTCACAGGTCGCCACGTCATAGCGCCCGGCCTGCGGGGCATATGAGTGAACGAAGTACACCCACGGCTTCTCGCCGAGCCCGTCGAGCATCGCCGAAGCGGTTCCTCGGTCGAGCGTGTTCCATTGCATTTGCGGCCGCTTGACGTCGCCTTGCAGACGGACGACTTTCCCGTCGAGGACACCCATCCCAGGGGTGTCCGGATCTTCCTCGGATCCGTCGTAGAGCATCTGCATCCCGACGCAAATCCCAAGGAATGGTTTGCCGGCGTCGATCGCCGCTTTTGCAGGCTCCTCCAAGTGGGCGGCGCGCAGCGCCTCCATGCATCGGCCGAAGGCCCCTACGCCGGGCAACACGACACCATCCGCCGCGGCGACGACCTTCGGGTCGAAGGTCAGCTCCGCATCCGCGCCGACCTTCTGCAATGCCTTCTGGGCCGAACGTAGGTTGCCGATGCCGTAGTCGAGGACGGCTATCAAAGCCGTCCTTTGGTGGACGGGATCCCCCCGCCCTCGATCCGCACTGCGTCGCGCAGGGCCCGCGCCACCCCTTTGAACGATGCCTCCAGGATGTGGTGTGGGTTCTTCCCACTCCGCATCCGCAGGTGGAGAGTGATCGCCGCCGATGTCACGAAGGCACGCCAGAACTCTTCGGCCAGTTGCGGCTCGAACGGCGGCGTGCCGAGCGGCTCGTGGCCGGGCTCGACTTCGTAGAGCAGGTACGGACGGCCGCTGAGATCGAGAGCCACGTCGATGAGCGCCTCGTCGAGCGGAAGGGAGATCGATGCGAAGCGGCGAACCCCCGCCTTGTCGCCCAGGGCCTCGGCAAGGCACTCGCCCAGCGCGATCCCGACGTCTTCGACGGTGTGGTGAGCGTCGACCTCAAGGTCGCCTTGGGCCGTGAGCGACAGATCGAACCCGCCGTGCTTGCCCAGTTGGGACACCATGTGGTCGAAGAACGGGAGCCCAGTGTGCACCGCCGACTCCCCCGGCCCGTCCAGGTCGAGCTCGATCTCAATCGAGGTTTCCTTGGTGACCCGAGACTTGTGTGCTGCTCGGCTCATCCCAGCACCTCCGCTAAAGCCTCCAAAAAGGCGTCATCCTCGGCGGGCGTGCCGACGGTGACCCGCAGGCAACCGTCGAGGGCGGCCCAGGTCGAGCAGTTCCGGACGAGTACGGAGCGAGCCACGAGGGCCTCCCAGATGTCGGTGCCACTGCCGGCGCGCGGGCGAAAGAGGACGAAGTTGGCACCAGAGGGCCAGACATCGACCGCCAGGTCGCTGAGGGCGCGAACCAACCGCCCACGTTCGTCGACCAGCATGGCCACCCGTGCCTCCATCTCCGGCTTGTAGCGCAAGGCCAGACGACCGGCGATCTGCTGTACGACGTCGAGGTGGTACGGCAGGATGACGCGATCGAGTGCGGCAACGACCTCTGCCGGTGCGACGCAATAACCAAGGCGCAGCGCGGCCATAGACCAAGTCTTCGAGAAGGTGCGGGTGACGACGAGATTGCCGTCGTCGGCGACGTCGTCAATTGCACTCTGGGAGGCGAACTGGCCGTACGCCTCGTCCACGATCACGAGACCGGCGTCGGTCGCGGCGCGCGCGGCGTCGAGGACGTCCGGCGCGTCGACCATGCCCGTCGGGTTGTTTGGTGAGCACAGGAATGTGACCGCAGGACGCGCCGCGCTGATCGTCCGCTCGGCCTCCGCCGGATCCAGCACAAAGTTCGCATCACGCGCGCCGGTCACCACTTCAGTGCCCGTGAGACGCGCTATGTGTGCGTGCAGGGCGTAGGTGGGTTCGAATACCACGGCGGTTCGAGTCGGTCCGCCATAGGCCAGACAGAGCGCCTGGATGACCTCGTTGGAACCGTTGGCTGCGAAAATCTGTGCCGGGGGAACGCCGTGCAGCTCAGCAATCGCGCCGCGCAGCGCAGCCGCGCCCCGGTCGGGATAGCGGTGGAATGAGACCGTCTGGAGCTCCTGAAGAAACGCCTCACGCCAACCCGCGGGTGGCGGGTAGGGCGACTCGTTCGTGTTCAGCCGGACCTCGACGCTTACCTGGGGAGAGTGGTAGTCGGCGAGGCCGTCAAGGCCGGCGCGCACCGGCAGTGTCATCACGACCGGGTCCTGACGCGGATGGATTCCGCGTGTGCCGGCAACCCCTCGGCCTCGGCGATCGCGACCACGTGGGGCGCGACCCTCGCCAAGGCGTCATCGTCGAGCGAGATGACGTGGATTTCCCTGAGGAAGTCGTCAACGGTGAGGCCACCTGAGTAACGGGCCGAGCCCGAGGTCGGAAGGACGTGACTCGGGCCAGCGATGTAGTCGCCAACCGACGCCGGCGCGCCCAGGCCACAGAACACAGCACCGGCGTGGCGTATCAGTGGCACGAGCGACTCCGGATCAGCGCACAGCAATTCGAGGTGCTCGGGGGCGATGGCGTTGGCCACTTCGATCGCCTGCTCGGGGCCATCGACGAGCGCGGCGTAGCCCCCCGATTTCAGGGTCGCGACTAAGTCGTCGCGCCGCGGCGAGGCCTCAACCCGGCGCGCCACCGCATCGGAGATCGCATCGGCGGCATGCTCGGACCAGGTCACCAACCAGGCCAGGCCGTCAGGGCCGTGCTCAGCCTGCACGATCACATCGATGGCGGCGTAGTCGACGGGAGTGCTGTCATCGGCGACTACGACCACTTCTGAGGGCCCGGCGAAGCCGGACGGGACGCCGACGACACCAGCCGAAGCCACCTCCCGCTTGGCGGTGGCGACATACACGTTGCCAGGCCCGACGATGACGTCGACCGGTCGAATCGATTCGGTGCCGTACGCCATCGCGCCGATTGCTTGGGCGCCCCCGCAGCGGTATACCTCGTCGACCCCGCCGAGGGCGGCGGCAGCCAAGGTGACCTCGGCGATATGACCGTCTGCTTCCGGCGGCACGCAAAGAACCAGTTCGGCGACGCCCGCGGCCCGGGCCGGCAACGCGGTCATCAGCACAGTAGAGGGGTACCGGGCTCGCCCTCCGGGGACATAGAGGCCGGCTCGGTCAACCGGACGAAACAGGTCGCGGACCACCACGCCGCCTCGCTCATGGCGGGCCTCGGGCCGGGTTTTGGGCCCGTGAAATGCGGCGATGGCATCACGCGCCGCTTCCAGGGCGTCTCGCAGCTCGGTGGGGATCGCCTTCAGTGCGGCGTCAAGGTCGCCCTGATCGACCCGCAAGTCATCGATCTCGGCACCGTCGAAGCGCTCGCTGTACTCCCGCACCGCCTCGTCACCCCGGCCGCGCACGTCGGCAAGGATCGCCCGCACCGCCGCTACCGGCCCGTCCTCGGGGGCGGCGGGTCTCGGCAGGATCGATCGTAGGTCGTCGCCCGCGCCGCGCAGGTCGAGCCGGGTCAACATGGGCCGAATCGTACCGGGACCGGCGCGCCTTCCCGCTGGAGTAAACCGGAGCGATGTCCGACCTACGCCCGGGACCAGAACTGTCGTCCATGGCTGCCACCCTCGAAGACCTGGCCCGACGTGTCACCTCCATGGCCGAGCAGTCCGCCACCAGCCACGCCGACACAGTCAGCGGCGGGGGTGGCCGAGCGGTCAGCATCTCCCAGGAACTGTTCGAGGTGGAACGGTCGCTCGCCGAGGCCATGCGCCGCCTCAGCGCCCTGAGCCGGGCCGTGAGCCGCGAAAATTAGACGACTGACGCGCCGGACGGCGCCCCGAGGGGCGCCGTCGGTGGCGGGCGGCCCGGGCGGCGGAACCCGTACGACCGCCTTACGGGACGCAGGTGGCGGGAACCTGGTCCCTTGTGCCCATGGTAACGCTCCCCCAGCGCTAATTGTTCCCGCCCCCCAGGGCCTGTTTTGGGACCTGGACGACGCCTGCGGAGGGGCAGAAGTCGGCCAGTAGACACCGCTCACAACGAGGCCGGCGCGATTGACACACCTGGCGGCCGTGCAGGATGAGCCGCAGGCTCAGGGAGCCGCGGTCTGCCGGGCGCACGAGCGCGCCGAGATCGGCCTCTACCTTCACCGGGTCGATGTTCGCGGTGAGTCCCAAGCGACGGGAGAGGCGCCCAACATGGGTGTCGACGGGCAAACCGGGGAGCCCAAATCCCACGCTGCGAACGACATTTGCCGTCTTTCGTCCGACGCCGGGGAGGGTGACCAGGTCTTCCATCGCTGAGGGCACCCCACCGCCGAAGCGGGCCTCGAGGGCAGCGGCCATGGCGACGAGGCTCCGGGTCTTCGCCCGGAAGAAACCCGTCGGGTGGATGAGGCGCTCGACGGCTGCGGGATCGGCCGCGGCGAGATCCGCAGGAATCGGATAGGCGGAGAAGAGCTCCGGGGTCACCTGGTTCACCCGTTCGTCGGTCGTCTGCGCCGACAGGATCGTCGCCACCAGTAGCTGGAAGGGGCCGTCGTGGACGAGCGCGCACAGGCTACCGGCGTCGCCGGGATACTCGTCCGCTAGTCGAGCAACGGTTTCCCGGGCTCGTCCCTTCGGTGTCCGGGGTCTGGGCATCGGCGCCGAGGTTAGGAGGATGCCGGTTCGCTACCGGTACTCTCGCCCCGTGGCCGGTCTGGAGGTAAAGCGCCAGATGGGCCGCGGCGACATCGCAGCCGTGGCCGAGTTGCTCGAGGTTGCCAAAGAGGTCGACGGTCACGCGCCGCTAGGCGAGCACAAGTGGCTCGATCTCCTCGACGGCGGGCGGGAGGGGTTCGCCGGCCTGGTGGCGTGGCAACCGGGCCATGGTCACCCCATCGGCTACGCACAGCTCACCGCGTCCGAGGGTTCCGCTGACCGCCGTCGGACGTGGGCACTCGAGGTCGTGGTCGATCCGCACCACCGTGAGGTCACGCCTGGTATCGCCGAGAACCTGATCGAAGCGGCCCTCGAGGTCATTCGCGCCGAGGGCGGCGGACACGTCCATTTCTGGGTTCCCAAACCGGGACCACACCAGGACGCGTTAGCGGCCCGAATGGGACTTCGGCGAGGGCGGGAGCTGCGCCAGTTGCGCCGCCCCCTACCGCTGGTTGTTGCCGGCCGCGAACCCTTGGCCCTGCGCCCGTTCCGTCCCGGCCTCGACGAGCCGGCCTGGCTCAAGGTCAACAACCGGGCGTTCCGAGGTCACGACGAGCAGGGCGACTGGGACCTGGACACCCTGGACAACCGCGAACAGCAACCCTGGTTCGACGCATCCGGACTTCTACTCCACGAGCGTGACGGCGAACTGGCCGGATTCTGCTGGACGAAGGTTCACGGCGACGAAAAGCCGGCGCTCGGCGAGATCTACGTGGTCGCCGTCGATCCGGCGTTTCAGGGCCACGGACTCGGGCGGGCACTCACCATTGCCGGGCTCGATCACCTGGCTTCGCGGGGCCTTGCTGTCGCCATGCTCTACGTCGACGCCGAGAACCAGGCTGCGGTGCGCCTGTACGAAGCGCTCGGCTTCGAGCTCGACCACATCGACAGGGCGTACATCGGCGACGTCGCCTAGACGCCCACTCCCACGAGCGATCCCAACCCATAGGTGACCGCGGCCGGTACTGCGGAAACCAGTAACTGACGCGCTGCCGACCGGGTGAACGATCGCCCGGTGAAACCGGCCAGTGCGGCGCCGACCGCGAGTGATGCGATGATCCCGATAACCACTGTCGCGATGATTGCGGCCGACCCCCCGCCGAAGAACCAGGGCAGCAGCGGAACGATCGCGCCGGCAGCGAAGCTGAGAAAGGACGACACCGCGGCGGCCACTGGCGAGCCGAGGGAGTTGGGGTCGATTCCCAGTTCCTCCCGGGCGTGGGTCTCGAGCGCCAGTTCGGGATTCCGCATCATTGTCGTCGCCAGTTCCTCGGCGGCGGCCGGCTCGATGCCGCGCGATCGATAGATCTGGATCAGTTCCCGGCGTTCGCTCTCGGGCCGGCGGTGGAGTTCGATCCGCTCCATTTCGAGCTCGCGCTCCAACAGCTCAGCCTGGGCCGTCATCGAGATGTACTCCCCCGCGGCCATCGACACCGACCCTCCGATGAGCCCGGCTAGTCCGGCCAGGCGCACGACTGCGGCAAGAGGTTGCGCGCCGGCGACCCCCAGTATCAGGGCGACATTGGACACCAGACCGTCGCTGACGCCGAAGACCGCGGCGCGAGCCGCGCCGCCCTGGATATTGCGATGGTGCGGTTCTGGCAGCGGCGGAACCGCGGCATCGCCGGCGCGATCGGGGTCGTCCGGAGCTGAAGCCATCCTCCCGACAAACCTATCTGGCCGGCCTGCTGTTCCTCGGCCATCCATCCTCCGCGATGCGCGCCGCTCGTGCTGTCAGACTGTCGGCCATGTCGGAGCGGCGCTACTTCAGCCCCACCCAACCGCAGACCTTGCAGGCGGCGGTGATGCTCCTGTACTTCGGCGCGGGGCTGCTCTTCCTTCAGCTGCTCATCTACGGGGTCTTTCCTCTGTTCTGGCTGATCGAGGTCGTCGGCAAGGCGGTCGCCGCCTTCGGCATCGCCAACGAACGCAAATGGGGTTATGCGCTCGGGATCGGCAGCGCGTTCCTGCCCTTCGTGAGGAGCCTTTATTACACCAGCAACCCTTTCGGTTCGTTCGGCCTGCTCGAACTCGTCTTCGCGATCATCCTCATCGTCGTCCTCCTCCACCCCCAGAGCCGCGAGTACGTCAAAATCTGGTTCAAGTAGGGGCATCTAGGCTCGGGCGATGAACCGCCTGGCCAACGAGACAAGCCCCTACCTGCGCC
>DATLEI010000112.1:0-20624 GCA_035525375.1 Acidimicrobiales bacterium | reverse complement strand
CACTTCCAGCGCGCTCTCGTAGACCACCCCGGCCACTTGGAACCGCGACCCCAACGACAGTGCCAAGAGGCTGGTGCCGCTGCCCATCACACCGGCGACGAAGACCGGTCGATAGCGAGCCTGGCTCCATCGCACCTGGCGATACGCGACCACAGCCGCTTTTCGGACCGGCCGCAACCTAGTGATCACAGCAGGACGATCCTATGCTCGACGCTCCCGATCAGGTGCCCGATGCGATTCCCTGCGGACCACGCCAAGAGGGCACGGCCCTCGGCTGATCCGGCTTGCGGGAGCTGTCGGAACAAATGGGCCCATGACTTCCAGCCTGCCACTCGGGAGGGCGGTTCCCGGCCCACATCCACGAGTCGTCGAGCAACAAGAGGTCGCCACCGTCCGTACTGCAAGCCTTGGCGCCAAAGGCTGCCCGGGTCGGTTCGATATCGGTAATGAACAATGGCTGCCGGCTCGAAGAAGGCTGGTATGCCCGCTAGCCACATACGCAGGCTGAACTCGATGTCCTCAGTTGCCGTCATCCGTTCGTCGAGGCCGCCCATCTGCTCCCAATGACCTCGGTGCACGCCGAAGTTGCAGCCGTGGGCATAGGGGAAGATCCCGTAGAACGTGGGGCGCTGTGATTCCATCGCCCGGCCCCGGCTGCGTGCGACCCATTCGGGGTTGAGTCGATCAAGTTCGAGCGGTCCGGTCACGAACTCATGGCTGCGAAGGCAATCGCCCATGGCCGGGAGCCACCCAGCAGCGACGACGTCGTCCGCATCCACGAAGGCGATGTGATCGGCCCCGGTCTCGGCGACTCCGAGGTTACGGGCGAAGCTGGCGCCGGCCCGATCGGACTGGACCAGCCGCAGCCGGTTACCAAGAACGGAGCGGTTCGCCTGCACTTCGTCTGCCGTGCGGTCCGAGGAGCCGTTCTCGATGACGACGATCTCCCACTCGCCGTCCCATTGCTGGCCGGCCAAAGCGGAGAGCTGCGCGCCGATCGTCGCCTCGGCGTTGTGAGCGGGAATGACGACGCTGAGCTCGGCCGCCACTCAGTCCCGCCTGCCTTGGGCCAACGTCGCATACAAGGCTCGATACGACCGGGCGATGACCGCAGACGACCGCTCGGCGGCGACGGCCTCACAACGCTCGGCGCGTTGCTGCCACTCCTGCGCGTCGCTAAGTGCTTGGCGAATGGAGGAGGCGATGTCGTCTGGCCGGGTCGATGGCAACACCCATCCGGTGCCGTCAGCGTGAACCGATTCACCAAGTGCCCCGACATCGGCGACAAGAACCGGAGTACCGGACGCGTACGCGTCGCCGAGTACGCCGCTCTGGGAGCTAAAGGTCGTATATGGCAGCACGACCAGGCTCGCGGCCCGGAACAGCCTCTCCTTGACGTCGTTGGGCACGTACCCAATTTCGGCGGTGACGCGGGGATCGCGATCGACGAGTTTGAGCACCCGTTCCTCCTCGCTCGCCTCGCCTCGCCCAGCGAAATGAAACCGGAGGTGATCTTGACCCGCCAGCAGACCGATTGCGTCGCAGAGCGGCTCGATGCCCTTGTTCCTACGGAACGCGCCAAAAAACAACACCGTCGGCAACGAAAGGTCGCGGTTCACTTGTAGAGCATCGTTCGAAGCGATCGCTAACGGGATGCAACGGATACGTTCGGTCGGGATCTTGAACTCCTCGTGGAGTTGCTTTGCCAGGGACGAGTGGTGGACCACGATCGAGCTGAGGGTGCGGTAGAGCCGAGTGAGGAGCAGCCGTTCCATCCGCCAAGGGAGACGGTGCTGGTGGGGGAGAGCGTCGTGAATTGTGGCGACGACCGAGCCCGACGGCATCATCCACAGGTCGGTAAATCGGTTGAGGAGCTGCAGATGGATGACGTCGGGCCGACGCTGGCGGATCAACGTATTCCTTTTCATGGCCCGCGTGACCACCATCCCGACCCGGTCGAGCATCCATTGCAGGCTCCACGGTCTGGCTGAAGAAGGGGCCGGCAGGTTGGCCACGATTTCGACGTTGCCCTCGGTTGTCGCCACCGCGCCGGAGCTCGGTCGCAACATTTGCAACACGAGATGATCCGAGTCGCCGGCTACCCCCTGCGCAAGTGGGACGGAAACCCAGGCCCTATCGTCGGGCCAGGGCGCATACCAAAAAATCCTCACCTAAACGACCTGACCTGAGGGAGGGCGTCGAACCACTGTGAGTCCAACAACGCTCTCGGAGCCTGTGTTCATCGTGGGTTGCCCACGCTCGGGGACGACGCTGGTTGCCGCTCGACTCGACAGTAGTAGTGAGTTGGCAATCACACCTGAGACCCATTTCTTCTCACACTGGCTCCGGCGGTATCCCGCCCTCACCACTGGGGCCCGAGAGGAGTTCGAGGTTTTCTGGGCTGCGTTCCGGGAGTCCAACTTCAAGTGGCTTGGCCTCGAACCGTCGGTGGTGTACGACGACTTGGAGGCCGGCGGACGATGGGATGCCGAGGCGGTGTTCACTTGTCTACTGTCGAGTTACGCCACGGTGCATGGCAAGACCAAGGTTGGCGAGAAGACGCCGACGCACTACCGGGCGCTTCAGACGGTATTCGAGTGGTATCCAACGGCTCGTGCGCTCTTCGTCGTGCGAGACCCCAGAGCGGTTGTCGCCTCCTACTTCGATCTAGCCGAACGGGTACCGTGGGCCCGAGGCAGTGCTTTTGAGGTGGCTCGCCGCTGGCTCGATGCGTCGTCTGCGTTGGAGCGATGGAAAGGCGATCCCCGCGTCGAGGTGGTGCGGTACGAGAGCCTCGTGACCGATCCGACTAACGAACTTTCGCGCCTCTTCCAGTGGTTGGATATGCCGATGCAGTCCGGACCCGCCACCCCGACCCGTCGTCGCGTCGGAGCCGGCGGTCTGGGTTTACAGCCAAGTGCAGACATCTCGGCAGACAGCCTGCAACGATGGCGCCGGAAGCTTCGGCCTTGCGACGTTCAAGTCGTTGACCGGGTGTGCGGGGGACGGATGCGCCAACTCGGATACCGCCCTGAAACCCCATTGACTGCAGCGGCCATGCTGGCGGTAGGAAATCAGGCCGCCCGCACCCTTGTCACCCATGCCTCGAAGAAAATGGGGCGTTCCAAGGGCACGTACGTGGACCTCACAACGCGCCCAGGGTGTAGCCGCATGAATCTCGTGCGCCGCCCGTTCCGTTGGCTCGTCTCTGGCGCCGGGTCCCTTCGGAGGGCGCTGCGTCGCGTTCGCCACCAACCGATCGAAGGGCCGAGACCCAAACCTTGGGAATCGTCGGTGCTCGATGACGTGGCGGACGCCCGTCCGTGGAACCTGCTGCTGAAGGTGACGCGACGCTGGGGACTCCTCCGGTCGCGGCGCGACGTACCCGGTGCCGTCACCGTTCTCATCGTGAACTGGGAGACACCTGCCGAAACCGCGACGACGCTCGCCGCCGTCAGGTATTTCAGCCCGCCCGGTACGCAGATCTTCGTCATCGACAATGGGAGCCGGGACGAAAGCGCCAAAGCTTTTCGCCGTGCCGACCCCGGGTCCCGAGTGCTCCGGCTACCGGTCAATGTCGGACACCCCATCGCGCTCGACCTAGGGACCCATCTGGCGCACACGGAATTCGTCGTGACGCTCGACTCGGATGCCTTTCCTCTTGGCGAAGGATGGCTGATGCCCGTTACCGACCCGTTCCAGGATCCGTCGGTTGTCTTGGCGGGCACGGCGAGCAAGCGCGGGTTCGTCCACCCGATGTACTCGTGCGTCCGAAGAAGTGTCTTCCTGCAGCGCCGGCTGAGCTGGCAGCTATGGCGCGTACGGGACCACGACATCGAAGAACTGGAATTCGGAAAGGGTCGATTCGACGCCGGGGAGCTGATGACCCCGCGCCTCGGCCCGGGGGAGGCGGTTCTCCTGTCGCGTACGCCGAACAGGGTGGACGGGCTCCCCGGGATGACGGTGGCTGATCTCGTGTATCACCACGGCGGTGTTACTCGGGCAACGCAGTCAGAGGGGCCGCCGTCGTCGTGGGACAGCGCAGTTACGGCTCTGTTGCCGGCCGAGGTGCGCTCACGCCGGAATTAGGAAACGGACGTAGGGCGCGTGTCGCGGTAGAAGGCGCTGACGTCTCCGACTTCGTCGGCTGTCCCCAACGCCGTGATGTCGCCGTGTTCGAGGACCAGGATGCGATCGCACATGGAGAGGGTCGACGTGCGATGGGCGATCACCACCAAGGTCACGTCACCCCGAAGCGTCCGCAAGGTGTCTGTGATCAGCGCCTCAGAACGCCCGTCGAGCGAACTCGTAGGCTCATCGAGAAGCAGGACTTTGGGCCGGGCAACGAGCGCCCGGGCGATGGCGATCCGCTGCCGTTGTCCTCCGGAAACACCAGTCCCGAGTTCTCCCACGGCGGTGTGGATACCTTGCGGCCAGGTAGCCACCTCCTCGTCGACACGCGCCAACCGGAGGGCCTCTTCGACTTGGTCGTCCGAGATGCCCGGCCTATAGAACCGCACGTTGTCGCCCACGCTTGTTCGTAAGAGGTGTGGCTCCTGGGGCACGAACGCCACCGTCGCGTGCCACGACGCCGGATCTATCTCTGCGGCAGGACGTCCTCCGAGAAGAAGTCTTCCGCTTGTCGGTTCGCGCAGCCGTAGGAGCAACTCCATCAGCGTCGTCTTGCCGGCGCCGCTCGGACCGACGACGCCGAGCGCTTCGCCGGGACGAACCTCGAAGCTGATGTCGCGCAGCACCGGCCGGTCCTCGGCGTAACGGAACGACACCCGCTCGACCGAGATCTTGCCCGAGAGCACGCCGACGGACGGGACCATTTCCCGACGAACGTCGCGGTTCTCTTGGTACATGGTGTCCCGCTCTCTCAGCTCATCGATCCAGCCGGAGGCCTCACCGATGGCGTGGTACGACGCCTGAAACGACTGTCCGTAGGAAAGCGAGCGAACCAGGAGCAGGACGACGCTGGTCAATGCCAGCAGGTTCGAGGCTCCGACTGCGTTGACGACGGCAAGGATCAGGATGATGAGCAAGAGCGCAGCCATCCGGAAGATGCCCGACGATGCTCGGTTCAAGAAGCGAGAACGGTACGAGATCTCGTCGGACTCGGTTGCCACCTTCTCGATCTCATCGCGGCTGGGCTCGACGACGCCAAAGGAGCGCAGCTCCTTGGACAGCGAGACATGTTCGGAGAGAATCGACGCGTACCTCTTGTTGGCGGTGGTGTTGAGCCGGCCGAGACGCTTAGCTCGCAGTGTGAGTGGTCGAACCATCAGCAAGAGTCCCATGAGCCCGGCGATGACGAGCACGGCGGCGAACGGGTCGATAAGGAGGGCCGTGCCGAACAAGGTAAAGAAGCTGGCGAGTGCAGCAGCGCCCGTCGTCGCTGACATCACGACAATCGCCGACCACCCGACGTTCGTGGTCAAGAGTTGGTCGAGCTCACCCCGTCGTTCGGCCTGCTGAGTCGACCACGTCGCCTCGGTGAAGTGGTGAAGGACCTCTGAGCGAAGCCGGTGCTGGGTTCTCGTGGAGAGGCGCGCCGCCACATACGCCGATGCCAGCTCGATGGTCATCGCCGCGAGCACCAGCGCGATCCCAGCGCCGAGCAGCGTGCCGGTAGAAAAGCCCGAGAGGTCGATCGGCCCGAAGGAGCCGCGAAGCTGCTTGGCATCGGGGGAGAGTCCGGCTGCTGAGCGGACGACGATGAGCAAAATCGCTGCCTGCATCAGACCGCTTACTACCGAGAGCAGGCTGAAGAAAAGCATCTCCCAGAAGCGCACACCAAGGAAGCTCGCCTGGTCGCGAAAGCCCCGGCGTGAAAGCGACCCTGGCTTGTTGTCGCCGCTCGACGTCACCTTCGCCAACTTCACGACGCGACCCTACGTGACCCCGGAAGGTGAGCGAATATGGTCAAACCATGTCCTACGACGTCGCGTTCTTCGAGAAGCAGCAGGCCGGATCAAAACCGTCGGCGGAGATTGTGCTCCCCTTGGTCTCGTCCTTGCTGCCCTTCCAGACGCATCTCGACGTCGGTTGCGGAGTCGGCGCGTGGGTTGCTGCCGCCGACGCCATGGGGGTCGAGTCGGTCGGTGTCGACGGGGAGTGGGTAGGCCACGAACAGCTGTTATGCCGCCCGGGGCAATTCATCGCCCATGATCTCAGTCAGCCGTTTGAACTCGGCAGACGGTTCGACCTCGTCAGTTGTCTGGAAGTCGCGGAGCATCTTGGGCCAGACGATGGTGACACCCTGTTGGCCAGTGTCGTGGCCCACGGTGATGCCGTGCTGTTCTCAGCAGCTATGCCGGGGCAAGGCGGAACACACCACGTCAACGAGCAATGGCCGAGCTACTGGGCGGACAAGTTCACGGCACACGGATATCAGGTCTTCGACGTGGTCCGGTCACAAATCTGGTCAGACCAGCGGATCAAATTGTTCTATCGACAGAACATCCTCGTCTTCGCTAGGGGCGCGCCGGCCGACACGCTTCGTGCGGCCGAGATCCGTGGTCCGTTGGATGTCGTTCATCCCGAGCGCTTGCAACGCCTCGAACAACAGCATGGCCGGCGCGTGATGGGACTGAAGGAACTCGCTCGTCAGGTGCCCCCGGCAGTGCAGCTTGCCGTCCGGAAGCGGTTCCGCCGCTAGGCGTCCGAACTCGGCGGTTGCCTCCGACGTCGGCTTACAACCGCGATCACCGTGCCGATGCCGAGCAGGCACAGCGCGATCAGCGACCAGCGCAGCAGATTTGCTCCCGTGAATGCGTAGCTCTTCTCGCCTAGGACTCTGGCGGCGGCATCGTCCGCGCCGTCCGCGCCGTTCCGCCCGAGGTTGCTACCGACCCCACCCGGGTCACCGACGCCCCCATCGTCACCGACGCCACCCGGGTCACCGACGCCACCCGGGTCACCGACGCCACCGGGGTCGCCCGGGTTGCCCGTACCGCCACCACCGGGATCAGGTACCCCCCCGACCGTGCCAGGTGGCGCCACGGGCGGGAGCGTCTGTACCACGACAGTTGTCGCGGGAGGCGGGGGCGGGTAACCGACCTGGGCCGACGCGGCCGGCTCGGTGCGCCCGAGGACGCCCGACGCCAGCGCTACCACCAGCACCACAAGCAGTATGGTTCGACGGGACATTGCCCTCCTGGACCTCCTGCACGAGAAGGGTAACGGAGAGTCCACCTGGGTGAGTGGCGCAGTCCAGCTTGTTAGCCCGGTTTCACACCCCAGGTCATGCGGCGTGTCTGATTCCAAGCTCCGTGCCAGGTCGTGGATCCTTCGACTCGTCGTCCTCGCGAATCGAGCGAAACAGTGAGGTCCATTGGGCGCAGACGAGGCTGTGGCACTAATCGCAGCGTCAGCTCGCCGTGTCGCACCGCGTCGTGGATGAGCGTGTCGAAGACGACATCTCGCCGTTCTCCGGGTTCGACGGAGACGATCGCCTCCGTGAGCGTAAGACCGGCTTCGGAGGTACTGGCAGGTTGGATGGCTCCGGCGGGTCCCCACAGCAACACCCACGCGGTGTAATCACCGGGACGGGCGGAGTATTCGTCTGGTCCAAGTTGGTACGACGCCGCGGCTCCGCTCGGGGCTCGGTTGTCAATGGTGACGATTGTGCGCACCAAGACGTCGTTCGGCCCGGTGAAGCGCACCTCCTGATGCACACTCGGCTGTACGTAGTAATCCAGCTTTGTTGCCGTCCGGTTCTCGACAGCCAGATGAAAGGTTCGATCCGGTTCGACGGCGCTCGGGCCCCCACTCAAGCCTGATTGCACGAAGGCCTGCTGCTCATCCGGTGCGGTGCTCCACAGGCGCAGGTGACCGCCGCTGGAGGCACGCGCCAATGCCGTCGCCAATCGCACGAGGTCTGGTTTCTCATTGGCGAGACGGTCGAAAACGGCACCAACAACTTCGTCGAGGTGCTCGCGCCGCTCCCCCTGGGGCGCGGATCGGGAAAGCCCGTCGTAGAGATCCTTCAGCAAGACGCGGCCCGCGTTACTCGCTGAGATTGGTTTGGGGATGCCGGCGACTTTGACCGGACCGATCACAGTCAAGACCTCGGCGAGGCCCGGGATATCGAGGGAAATTACCCCGTCGATGGTTTCCCCCGTGGCTTGGCGGTACATCTCCGCCATTGTCTGCCGGCTCCAGTCGAAGTCCGCCGTGGCATTCACCGACTGCCAGAGCGCCGTCGGCCGGCTGGATCCGAAGATGGCCTCGGTACCCGGCGGAATAGCAGTCGAGACAGGGACATCCAACCGCAGATCCGAGATGGTGCCGCGCCGGTCCAGATGGACCTCGCCTTGGTCGAACCGGACGACGCCGTACGAGAGGATCATCCCCTCATCCCGCATCTCGGCGTTGTTCATCATCGTCAGCAGGTACCGCCGTGGACCATGAGCACCGAAGAACCCATACGCGCCTCGGAGCGCGCTCGACGTCTGGCGCAAGCGTTCGGCGGCCGCAGCCGCCACCCCGTCGAGTTGATGCCGGGCATCACCGAGAGGGCCCCATAGGCCGGACGATCGTCGTTGCACAGTACGCAGAACCGTCCCGGCCTCATCTGTCTCGTCGAGCATCGTCTGGAGGCTGTCCAACGGGACCGCCCCCGCACGCGACTGGCCTCGATAGATGAGCGACTCCGCGCTGTCGAGGAGATTATTGACCGCGGTGGTTGCACTCCGGGCATCGTCGAGGAGCATGAGCATGCCGGCCCGCTGCTCCCGCAAACCGGGAACGAAGGCCACGACCGAGATTGCGTTCGAACCGGCGATCCGCGCCCGAGCCGTTGTCAGCTTTGCCAGAGCCCTCGTGATCTTCCCTCGGCTGACGGCGCGCTTCTCGGGCGTCGCGAACGCGTTGGGCTGGAGCGCCTTCCGCAGTAGATCTCGAGCCGCTAGTACCTCGACTCGAGCGGGCTGAAGGTCCCGCCACACCAGCACTCCGTCGATCACGATCAGGGCGCCGAGCATGGCCAACCCGCCGACGACAATGCGCCAGCGGCGTCGGCGGTGCACCGAAAAATCGTAGCCTGGACCTCTCAATCCTCAACCGCGCCTCCGCGGACAAGACCTTGGTAGGCCTCTCATGAATCTCCGTTCGGTGGCTTCACAAACCGTCAAGGTGGCAGCGGCCACGAGCGACTCATTTCGGCTGCATGTACCCGGCGTGACCATCCTCGGGTATCACCGCGTCGGCCAGCGATCGAATCTGTCTGTCGACCTCCCTGTCGAGCTATTCACCAGTCAGATGGCCGAGCTCGCAGAATCGGGACGGGTAGCCAGCCTCGACAGAGCGCTCCAGGTTCTCGGACAGCCCGGCGGCCAAGAGAACTATGTCGTCGTCACATTCGACGATGGCACTGCAGACTTCGTCGACGTTGCGTTACCTGTGCTCGAGCGCTTCCAAATTCCGGCCACGCTGTACGTGGCGACCGACTTCATCGAGCGGGGAATTCCGTTCCCGCACGAGGGCAAACCGGTCTCGTGGGCTGCACTGTCCGACGCTCTGTCGACTGGCCTGGTCACCGTTGGATCACACACCCACACCCACGCGCTTCTCGACCGGCTCGATCCGGCCGAGGTTGCACGAGAGCTTGACCGTTCGACGGAACTCATCAGCCAACGACTCGGACGGCCCGCTCATCACTTCGCCTATCCCAAGGCCGTTCCGGGGTCACCATGCGCCGTGGAGGCCATCGGCGAGCGCTTCAGGTCGGCTGCACTCGCAGGTACGAGAAGGAACCGGTTCGGTCAGACTGACCCCCAACGGCTTGCCCGGTCACCGATTCAGATCAGCGACGGCATGCGCTGGTTCCGGCGCAAGGTGAGCGGGGGGATGCGCCTCGAGGATGACCTTCGGCGCATCGCCAACCGCCGTCGCTATGCCGGCGCAACCACCTGAGTGGTCGCGCCGAGCGCACCAGGCATGGGTGATGCCGTTCCGTTCGGAGGGCTTGTCCTGGCTCTCGCCGGCGTCATTGCGCTGTATGTGTCGGCGACGCCCGCTCTTCCGGTCCCGCTGGGGTTACCTCTGGCCCTGACCCTGCTCGCTTTCGCGGGGCTCATGCGGCACGTCATCCGGTTGCCACCAGGGTGGCTTTTACTCCTCGCCTTACCTGGAGGCTGCCTGCTGGGTTTTGCCTCTGAGGTGGGCGATGCTATCTGGATCCGGTTACTGGTGACCGTCATTGCGGTCGTTGGCGGAACTCTGGTCGCTGATTTCGACAGTCGCTACCGGCGTTCCAGCCTGGCCCTCCCGCTCTACGCCATGTCGTGTCTCGGCGTGTATTTCACGGTTCCCGATACCGAGCAAGCCATCGTGCTACTTGCCGTCAGCGTGGTCGTCGCGGTAGCCGCGTGGCCGGTACCGTTCGTGTCAATGGGGCCGTCGGGGGCGTTTGCCTCTGTGGGGCTACTCGCGTGGGTGGTCGCCGTCGGCGGAACTGGTCGCCAAAGCGCGATCGTCGGCGGGGTGGGTTGCCTCGCCCTGCTGGTCACTGAGCCGGTGAGCCGACTGCTGGGGAGCCGTACGGCGCTGGGGCGCCCGTGGACCGGCGCCCGCCGCCTCTTGCCCGCTGCCGCTATTCAACTGCTGTTGGTCAGCTTCAGCTCCCGGGTCGTTGGGCTGCGGCCCTCGGTCGCCCAAGCGGCCGTACTGGGGGCCGCCCAAGGGGGTGCCGCGATGGCCTTGGTTATCGGTTTAGGCCGGTTGCTACCTGAGGAGAAGGTCCACCGAGCCGAAAAATAGGCCATTTGACCGATGTTGTAAGCCGCGCCGGCCGCGATGCTGCATGGACCAAGACCTCGGGAGGGGACCCCGGCACCGTGAGCATCATCAACGCACTAGCACGTGATAGCAGGGAGGCGGAGCGTCCGGTCATGTTGGCCCGATCTTTCGCACGAGCGCGCACGGAGCTTCCGCTTCTCGTGCTTGACTCCCTGCTTGTCGGGCTGGCCTACCTCGTCACGATGTTTCTGCGCTTCGATCTGCACGTACCCGAGAGGTACTGGCATGAGCTGCTTGGTTTCTTGCCTTTTGCCGTGGTGGTTCACCTCGCGAGCAACTGGTTCTGGGGCCTGTACCAGGAGATGTGGTTGCACGCGAGCATCCGGGAGGCCCGGAGAGTCGTGCTCTCGGCCGCAACCGCGGCGGGTCTGTTGGCGACGCTCTCCTTGCTCTGGATGGGAATTCCGATCTCTGTTCTGGTCGTAGGACCCATTCTGGCGACCCTTCTGCTGGGGGCTCTGCGCTTTCAGGCTCGCCTCTTCGGTTTCCGCCGGAGGTTGGTGGCAGATCGGTCGCGGAGGGTCCTCGTGATCGGGGCCGGGAACGCCGCCGCTGGAATTGCTCGGGACATGCTCAACAACCAACAGGCCGGACTCACGCCCGTTGGTTTTCTTGACGACAACCCCCGGAAGCAGGGACGGTCAATCGCAGGGATTCCGGTCTTAGGGCGGATCACTGACCTCGACCGCATCGCCATCGAAGTGGAGGCGGACCAAGCGCTTCTGGCCATCCCCACCGCCAAGCAAGAACTCGTCAACCGTGTTGCGGCGGCGTGTGAATTAGCTCGCCTTCCCCTGCACGTCCTTCCCCGGGTCGACGAGCTGGTCGATGGGCAGATTTCAGTGAGAGACGTCCGCGAGCTGCGTATCGAGGACCTATTGGGCCGCCAGCAAGTACAGACCGACCTCGACAGCGTCCGAAACCTCCTCGAAGGCAAGCGGGTCCTCATCACCGGTGCGGGAGGCTCGATCGGGTCGGAGATCACCCGCCAAGTCGCTGACTTCGCCCCCAGCGTGCTCCTGCTGCTCGATCACGATGAAACCCATCTTCACGACGCCGCTGCCCTGATCGACATGCCAGCCGTCCAGCTGCTGGTCGACATACGCGACCGCAAGCGACTGGCGGCCCAGCTGCGGCGCTGGAAGCCCGATGTCGTCTTCCACGCCGCCGCCAACAAGCACGTTCCCGTGCTAGAGGATCATCCGTCGGAGGCGTTCGCCACCAACGTGATGGGCACTCGCAACATCGTCGACGCTTCTCTCGACGTCGGGGTCGAGCGTTTCGTCCTCATCTCCACCGACAAGGCCGTTCGGGCCACGAGCGTCATGGGAGGATCCAAACGTCTGGCTGAACACTTGGTGCTCTCTGCTGGGCGGGAAGGCCGTCGTCGCTATTCCGCAGTCCGTTTCGGAAACGTCCTTGGGAGCAGGGGCAGTGTCATTCCGACCTTCGCCCGCCAGATCGCCGCCGGCGGTCCTGTCACTGTCACCGACCCGGACATGACTCGCTACTTCATCAGTACTCCAGAGGCGGTGCAGTTGGTACTCCAAGCCGCCGCGTTCTCCGAAGGTGGAGAGCTTTTCATGTTGGACATGGGCGACCCGATCCACGTGCTCGAACTGGCCCGCCGGATGATCCGCTTGTCCGGGCGTTCGCACGACATTCCGATCTCGTTCACCGGTATCCGCCCGGGGGAGAAGTTGGTGGAGGAGCTTCAGGCCCCAAACGAGGATTGGTGGCCAACTGCACATGAATCCATTTTGCGGGTCAGCAGTCCTACGGCGACTCGAGCGACGATCGAACCCTGCCTCGAACGTCTGGCTAAAGCAGCTGAAGATGCTGACGACGGCATGCTCGCCGCGACCATCGTCCGGTTGGCAAACGACAATACTTTGACCACGACCGCGGGACTTCCCAGCGCGCTCGATCTGGTGTCGGTTGACGATACCCTGATGAGCGAGGCTGTTGGAGGTCCGACTTGGAACCCGGCGAGTATTTAAAGGCTGTACGTCGCCGCTGGCCGGTCGTCGGTGTTGCCGTTGCGTTGGCGGCGGCCCTGGGGTGGCTGACGGCGCCCGCAAGTCTTCCCAAAGCTCAATACAAGGCGACCGCTGTGGTTTCCGTACGTTCGGGAGCCGGTCAGGGTTCGCTGCCGCTCGACCCGGTCACGGCCGACATCGTTGCGGCTCAAGCCACTTCGAACGAAGTTGCGACGCGGGCCAAGGAGAAGCTCGGACTAGCGCTTCCTCCGGCCAGCCTGGCGGCGCAAATGGAGGCGACGACCAAGGGCAACAGCGTGAGTATAAGTGCGACCAGGTCCACTGCCGACTCGGCGGTCAAGGTCGCCAATGCCTTCGCCGACGGCCTCGTGTCGCTCCTCCAGCAGCGACAGGACAGTCAAGTGACTGCGGCCATCGATTCACTGAACAAGGAGCAAAGGGATCTGGACGCCCGAGGCGCCAGCCTCGACAAACGGATTGCGGCGTCGACTGAACCGGCCGAGCAGGCCAGTCTACGCAACCAACGAAACGTCATTGCTCGTGACACCAGTTTGAATTTGGCGCGAATCCAGCAGCTCAATGATTTCCGAGGGCCTGGCACATCGCGGGTCACGCTCGTGACCGATGCGTCCCTGAAGAAAGTCACCCAGCCGTTGGCACCCCCGTCGAGCTCGCTCGTCCGGGCTGTCATTGCCTCTGCGATAGGCCTGATTCTCGGCCTCGGCCTGGCTCTGTTCCTTGATCGGCTTGATCCAACCATCCGCACAAAAAAGCAAGCGGAATCGGCGTTCAGTCTTCCGGTCGTGGCCGAGATTCCCCGAACGCGAAGTGCCGCCGATCAGCTAGCTGTCGCCGCCCAGCCCCGATCGGAGATCGCCGAGTCCTACCGGAGCCTTCGTACAGCGACGATGTTCGTGCCGGTCTCCGAGAACGGAGATGCTTCCCGGGCTTCGAATGGGTCTGGAACACGTCTGGGCAGTAGCCCCAACCGAGGTCGTCCGGTCACTTTGAGCTCAGAAGCCTCTCGGCCCTCTGCCGGTGCGGTGGGGAGGCTGATCGTGGTGACCTCGCCCGGGCCCGGCGACGGAAAGACGGTGTCGGCCGTGAACCTGGCCGCGGCTTTCGCCGAAACGGGGAGAACCACGATTGTCGTTGGCGCCGATCTGCGCCGACCCGGCATAGCGCGCCACCTGGGGCTCGAAGAGACACCTGGGATCACCGACCTGCTCGGACATGCTGGCCGCGCCGCCCCACCTCGGGTCATCCGTCGAACCTCTATCCCCAATCTCTTGGCGCTCACGAGTGGGTCGGCTGTCGACAACCCTGCCGGGATGCTGGCACGAGAACGCGACCTGATCATGAAGTGCCGAAGCGCGGCCGAGATCGTTATCGTCGACACGCCGCCGTTGCTCGTAGCCAACGACGCCATCGAGTTGATACTGGCAGCAGACGTCGTCATGCTCGTCGGCCGGGCAGGAAAAACGACCATCGACGCGGCCAAAAGAGCAACGGAACTGCTGCACCGTCTCGAGGCCTCCGTCGTAGGTGTGGCGATGATCGGTGTTACGTCGGCTCCCCGTTCCTACGCCCGCTACTACCGATCGAGTGCACGGGTCAGCGACCCCAACAAGAAACCGAAGAAGCAGCGGCAGAATTCGAATCGCCCACCGTCGAAACCGGAAGCGACGAGTGTGGAAGTCGGCAATTCCGATAGGGACGACGAGGCGCCTCTGATATCTGAAGCTATGGAACCGGTGTCGGTCAGCGCGCCGGCGGCAGCATCACCCCGCACGCCCAAGCCGAAACCGAAAGCGGCCAAGCCGAAGTCAGCGCCGAGACGAGCGAATCGAGTACCGACCAAGCCCACACCCCCCGCTGAACCGGAAACCGCCGAACCGGAAACCGCTGAACCGCAAGCCACCGAAGGGGAGCCAACTCACGCGAAGCCCATTGAACCGGGTTCGGAGGGAGCTCATCCGGCCGACGAGTCGCCCGCCCATAGGTCTTGACCGGAGCCGCGCTTCGCTACAGCAAGCGCGAAGGAGGAAGGGGGCCCTTGTCGGCCCACGATCGGACACGGGTGTTGTGGTTCGCCAAGGGCCTGGGCCGCGGGGGCACCGAGCGCATACTGGCGTCTTCCATTCGATACATGGATCGAGCACGGTTCGACGTCGAGGTGGCGTATGTCCTCCCGTGGAAGGACGCCATGGTTCAAGAGATCGAGGCCCGCGGAATCACCGTGCACTGCCTCGAGGGCGCCCGCGGCAACGTCAACTGGCCGCTTCGGCTGCGTTCGTTGGTGTACGAGCGGCAGTACTCCATCGTCCACACCCACATGCCGTATCCGGCAGCGGTTGCAAGAATGGTTCTCCATAGATCTGGCCCAGCGCTGATCCATACGGAGCACAACGTGTGGGACCGTTTCCGGCTCTGGACCCGGGAGGCGAACTCATTGACGATGTCGAGGAACGCGGCCGTGATCGCGGTGTCTCGGGCGGTTGCAGACTCGATGACCAAGCCGCATCTTGCTCCCTGGCTCGGACGGCCGGCCGTTGAAGTGATTTACCACGGTATCGATGTGGACGGAGTCCGCGCCGGAGAAGAGATCCGCGTTGCCGCACGACGGGTGCTTGGACTGGCGCCGACCAATTTTGTCATTGGCACCGTTGGTAATCTCACTCCCAAGAAGGATCATCGCACCCTGCTCGAAGCGGCGGTCGTCCTTATGAGGCGGCACGACAACGTCCGCATAGTCATCATGGGCGATGGCCCGTTGCGACAGGACCTCGAGGCCGCAGCGCAGGCGCTTGGCATCGCCGATCGGGTCACCTTCACCGGTTCACGTCCGGACGTGCCCGAGCTGCTCGCGGCGCTCGACGCCTTCGTCCTGTCGTCTCAGTTCGAAGGATTTCCGATCGCTCTTGTCGAAGCCATGGCGACAGGGCTGCCCTGCGTCGCCACGAGCGTCGGCGGAACCCCTGAGCTGATGACGGACCACAACAATGGGATCCTGGTGAAGCCGGGCGATGCTGCAGTTCTCGCTGGTGGTCTTGACGAACTAATCATGAACCCAGAGCTCCGGCAGGCCATCAGTCGGCAAGCGGCGTCCGACGCCCTGAAGTACGGCCTGAGGGATGCCGTCGAACGACTTCAGTGCATCTACTCCGAGGTATTGGCCGGTCGATGACGTCGGACAGGCAACTCTCGATGGGCAGCGTTGCCCGAAGAGCGGTTGCTGGCGGGGCGTGTGCCCTTGTCATCGGCTACTTCGTTCTCCTAGCTCTCGTGACGAGAGAAACGAATTACACCGGGTGGGTGGTAATGGTAATTGTGCCGGTCCTCGTTGCTATTACGGTCCCCGCCATCGTCAGTACGGCGCGGCACTACGCCGACAGATCTGTAATTCCACTGCTCATGGCCGCGCTGGTGCTGAAACTCGTCGGTGGCGTCGTCCGATATGTCGTCACAATCGACGTATTCAGCGCCGCGGATGCCAACTCGTACCACAAGGCCGGTGCACTATTGGCGAGCTCCTTGCGAGACGGTTTGCTCGTCGACAACTCCCGCACAAAGCTCATCGGTACCCACTTCATAGAGATAGTTACCGGCGTCTTCTACACCGTGATAGGTCCGACACAGTTGGGCGGCTTCATCGTGTTTTCGTGGCTCGGCTTTTGGGGGCTGTATCTTTTTTATCGCGCCTTTCGCGTTGCCATTCCTGACGGCGTACATCTTCGCTACGGTCTGCTCCTCTTCTTCCTGCCGTCGCTCCTGTTCTGGCCATCGAGCATTGGCAAGGAGTCGTGGATGCTCTTCGCCCTAGGTCTGACAGCACTAGGAGTCGCCCGGCTTTACGCTGGAAAGCACGGGGCTTATCCCTTGATCGGCCTAGGCGTAACCGCGTTGATAATGGTCAGGCCCCACGTCTCGGTCCTCGTGATGCTGGCGTTATTCGCCGGATTCCTCGTTCGAAGGGGTAAGAGTTCGGACGCCCTGATGCGTGGGGGGACCAAGGTTGTCGGGATAGCCGTACTACTAGTGGTGGGTACCATTGCGGTAGCGAACGCCAGTGCCTTTTTGGGTGTTGACAGCTTCGACACCGACACCCTCAATCAGACGCTCACCAGCACCACGGATCGAACTAGTGCAGCCCAGTCGAGCTTCTCGACCCCCAACGCGCAATCACCCACCGGCTTCCCGATAGCCGTTGTCACCGTGCTGTTTCGGCCGTTTCCCTACGAAGCCGGTGGTGTCGGCGGGCTTGTTGCCTCCGTTGAGGGAATGTTCTTGCTCGGCCTTTGCGTTGCGTCGTGGCGCCGGCTGGCCACGGTTCCTCGGCGCCTGTTTCGCGAGCCCTACGTGATGATGAGTCTCGTCTTTACCTTGGTCTTCGTCTTTGCTTTTTCCAACTTCAGCAACTTCGGCATCCTGACTCGCGAACGCACCCAGGTCTTCCCGTTCTTCTTGGTCGTGCTGTGCGTACGTGCCCGTCCCAAGCCTGAAGAGCGAGTGCGGGGCAGACAAGCGGAACTACTTGTTGCCGCTCCCGCCGGTACCGGCGGGAGCTGACCCGCTGGGCCGAGACGTCTCGGGCGTGGGGATTGGATGGGGGCAAGCGCGGCGACTGGCCGCTGGTCTGAGGCCGGATAGATGGGGAGGTCCGTGAGCGTCACCCTTGGAGCGTCGCCAGCCAGGGGGGTGACTACGACGGCGTACCAGGCCTAGCGGTCATCGCGTCTGAGCGAGTAGCTCGTCGTAGACGGCGAGGGTCGTTTCAATGACGGAGCGCTGGTCGAAGTGGCGCTTTGCCTTGCGGGCGCCCTGGACTCCCATCTTCGTGCGGAGGACGGGGTCGTCGGCCAGTTGGGACACGGCCTGGGCGAGTGCCGGCGCGTCGCGCGCTGGCACCAGCAACCCCGTCGCGCCGTGGTCGACAACCTGGCGGCAACCCCGGATGTCGGTGGCTATGACCGGCACTGACATCGCCGCCGCCTCCATGGCCGACCTAGGAAACCCTTCCCGGTAGGACGCGAGCACGAAGACGTCCATGGCGTTGTACAGCTGCTCCATGTCGCGACGCAGTCCGAGAAAGATGATGCCCGCCTCCTGCTCGGCCCGTGCAATGTCATCGGGCGTGACCGACTCCCGCTTCTCGTCATCCGTCGGGCCGATCACCACAAATCTCACCGCCGGATGGCTCCTCCTCAGTCGTGCCGCGGCATCGAATACCTCCCGGCAACCCTTCTCCCACACGAGCCGGCCCACGACTCCACAGACGACGTCGTCCGGACCGACGCCGACCTCGGCCCTAACCCGTGCCCTGTCCCTGAGTGAGAGGGCGCCGGGGTTGAAGCGACCGAGGTCGATCCCGTTGCCGAGGAGGCGCAACCGTCGCGATGGGATCCCAAGTCGCCTGAGGACGGGCACATCTTCAGGGTTCTGGACGAGCTCCATGTCGGAGCACGTCGCCGCCAGACGCTCCAAGGAGTACACCACCGCCTTCTTGAGGACCGGATCGGTTGGGCCCGCATAGAGGCCATGAACCGTGTTCACCACAACCTGGACCCGGGCGGCGCGCGCCGCTAGGCGCCCATACAGTCCTGGCTTCGGATTGTGGGTGTGCACGATGTTCGGGCGAATGGACCGAAACAGAGAGCGAAGTTCGCCGAGCGCCCTCAGATCGCGCAGAGGAGCCATGGCTCGGGAGGCATTCTTGAGCGGGAAGTGGCGGATGCCTGCCTGTTCCAGCTCCTCCACATAGGGCCCGGGCGCAGAAGCCCCCGCCACCTCGAATCCCGCCTCTCGAAAGGCGATCAGCTGAGGGCCAAGGAGTAGGGCGAGGCTGATATCCGTGGTTGTCACGTGGACGACCAACGGACGGGTGCGTGCGGTCAGTCGCCGGCCCCGATGATCATTCCTGCCCCGACGGTGGCGTTGGTGGCTTCGTCGACGAGGATGAACGAACCTGTCGAACGGTTGCGGCGGTAGCTGTCGCAGAGAAGCGGTGACGTCGTCCTGAGCTTCACTCTCCCGATCTCGTTCAGGGCGAGGGAGGTAGCCGTCGCGTCGCGGTGCAGAGTATTGATATCGAGTCGGTAGCGCTGGTCGCGAACCACAGCCCGACTCCATCTGGTGGTGTGCTTCAGGGCGTACTTGGTGCCGGCCGTCATCGGCTGCTCGCCGACCCAGCACACCATGGCCTCGATGTCCTGGGTGACGCTGGGTTGGTTTCCGGGCCGGCAGATCATGTCGCCTCGCGAGACGTCGATGTCATCAGCGAGGCGCAGAGTGACCGACATCCCCGAAAAGGCCACATCGACGGGTCCGCCAAGTGTGTCGATTGCGTCGATGCGCGACGTCAGGCCGGATGGAAGTACGACCACCTCGTCTCCGGGCTGCAGAACACCTCCGGCGACCTGCCCGCCGTAACCGCGGTAATCGTGATGCTCGTGCGACATCGGGCGCACCACATATTGCACAGGGAACCGCACGTCGATGAGGTTGCGGTCAGAGGCGATGTGCACATCCTCGAGGTGCTGTAGGAGAGGCACCCCGCCGTACCACGGCATGTTCTCCGAGGGCTGGACCACATTGTCGCCCAAGAGCGCCGACATCGGGATGAAGGCAACGTCGCTCACCTCCAAACGCGCGGCGAAGTCGCGAAAATCGGCGACGATGCTCCAATAGACGTCCGCATCCCACCCGACCAGATCCATCTTGTTGATGGCGACGATGAGGTGGGGGATCCGCAACAGATTGGCGATGAAGGCATGGCGCCGCGACTGTTCGAGAAGGCCTTTGCGTGCGTCCACAAGCACTATCGCCAGGTGTGCCGTAGAGGCTCCGGTCACCATATTGCGCGTGTACTGCACGTGGCCCGGCGTGTCGGCGATGACGAATGAACGGCGCGGGGTCGCGAAGTAGCGGTAGGCGACGTCGATCGTGATGCCTTGTTCCCGCTCGGCGCGGAGCCCGTCGGTGAGGAGGGCGAGGTTCGTGTACTCGTATCCCCGCTGGATACTGGCTTGCTCGACCGACGCAAGCTGGTCTTCGAGGATGGACTTGGTGTCGTAAAGCATCCGCCCGATGAGGGTGCTCTTGCCGTCGTCGACGGATCCGGCTGTCGCCAAGCGAAGGAGCTCCATGGTTAGAAGTAGCCCTCCTTCTTGCGGTCCTCCATCGAGGCTTCGGAGAACCTGTCGTCGGCCCGGGTAGCGCCCCGCTCGCTGATACGGGTGGCGGCTATCTCGGCGATGACCTCGTCGAGGGTCGAGGCGCTCGATTGAACCGCGCCGGTACAACTCATGTCTCCCACCGTGCGGTAGCGCACGACTGCTTCGAATGCCTCCTCGTCTCCGATGGGCTGCACCCATGGCGAGATCGCCAACAGCATGCCGTCTCGTTCGAGAACCTCGCGTCGGTGGGCGAAGTACATCGAGGGTAGCTCGAGCGCTTCTTTGGCGATGTAGCGCCAGACATCGAGCTCGGTCCAGTTGGAGATCGGGAACACCCGGACCTGCTCGCCTTTCTTGATGCGGCCGTTGTAGAGCGACCACAGCTCCGGTCGTTGCATCTTCGGCTCCCACTGCCCGAACTCGTCGCGGAAGGAGAAGATCCGTTCCTTGGCCCGGGCCCGCTCCTCGTCGCGTCGCGCCCCACCGAACAGTGCAGTGAACCGGTGCTTCTCCACCGCCTCGAGCAGGACGGGCGACTGGATCCGATTACGCGAGCCGTTCGGCTCCTCGCGGACGAAACCCCGGTCGATCGCCTCCTGCACCGACGCCACGATCAGCTGCACGCCGAAGCGCTCGACCTCCC
>DATLEI010000107.1:0-20562 GCA_035525375.1 Acidimicrobiales bacterium | reverse complement strand
GCCGCCGAGGCCGCATCGGCGGCATCGTTCCATCCTTCGAAGGCAGCGACGAGAACTGGTCTGTGGAGCTGAGGGCGATCGTCCCAGCGGACGTGGTCCATTTGTCCCAGCGTACCCGTACCCTGGTGGGATGCCTGGCGTCCCCGAGAGCTTCTCGCCTGTCACCCGGGCCTGGTTCGACGCCACGTTCGCCGAACCCACGCCTGCGCAGGCACAGGGATGGGATGCGATCAGCCGGGGCGAACACACCCTCGTGCTTGCCCCAACCGGTTCGGGCAAGACGCTCGCAGCCTTCCTCTGGTGCCTCGACCGACTCGTCACCGCGCCGGTGGCCGAGAGCGAGAAGCGCTGCCGCGTTCTCTATGTCTCGCCACTGAAGGCGCTGACCTACGACGTCGAGCGCAACCTGCGCGGACCGTTGGCTGGCATCACCCTGGAGGCCGAACGCCAGGGACTTCCCGCGCCTGTCGTGAAGGTGGCAACCCGCACCGGCGACACGCCCCAGGCCGACCGGCGGGACATCGTGCGCCATCCCCCCGACATCCTGATCACGACGCCGGAATCGCTCTACCTGATGCTCACGTCGAACGCCCGCTCAGTCCTCGCCGGCATCGAGCACGTCATCGTCGACGAGATCCACTCGGTTGCGGCGACCAAGCGCGGCGCTCACCTGGCGCTTTCGCTCGAGCGGCTCGAACGGCTGACAGCTCGCCCGCCGCAAAGGATTGGATTGTCAGCGACGCAGCGTCCGCTGGAGGAGGTGGCCCGATTCCTGGGTGGCCGCCGGCGCGACCGAGCAGCAGGGAACGGGAACTCGGGCGGCGGGTGGGCGCCTCGCCCGGTCACCGTCGTGGATGCCGGTGTCCGCAAGCCGCTGGAACTCCAGGTCATCGTGCCGGTCGAGGACATGGGTGAGCTCGGTCGTCCGATCGACAATGGGCAGGGGGAGATCCTGTCGGGGCCAGCCGCGGGTGATCCCGAGGCGCGCCACTCGATATGGCCCGCGATCCATCCCGTGCTGCTCGACCTCATTCACAAGCACCGCTCGACACTCATCTTCGTCAATTCGCGCCGCTTGGCCGAGCGCCTGGCGGCGCGCCTGAACGAGCTCGCTGGCGAAGACCTGGTGCGATCGCACCATGGGTCGGTGGCGAGGGAACAGCGCCTCCTGATCGAGGATGCGCTCAAGGCCGGCACCCTGCCCGCGCTGGTGGCGACGAGCAGCCTCGAGCTCGGCATCGACATGGGTGCCATCGACCTCGTCGTCCAGGTGGAGTCGCCGACGACCGTGGCCAGCGGGCTCCAGCGGATCGGGCGCGCCGGGCACCAGGTAGGCCAGGCGTCGAAAGGTCGGATCTTCCCCAAGTTCAGAGGCGACCTGGTCGAGGCCGCGGTCGTCGCCATGCGCATGAAGGAGGCGCAGATCGAGGAGACGCGGGTGCCTCGCAATCCCCTCGACGTGCTGGCGCAGCAGATCGTCGCCATGTGCGCTGTGGAAGACGTGACCGTCGACGAGGTCATCGAAGTGGCCGGCGGCGCATACCCGTTCGCAGACTGCAGCCGGCCCGTGCTCGAATCGGTGCTCGACATGCTTGCCGGCCGCTACCCGTCCGACGACTTCGCCGAGCTGCGTCCTCGTATCGTCTGGGACCGCGCCGATGGAACATTGCGGGCGCGCGCCGGCGCGCGCATGCTCGCCGTCACCAGCGGCGGCACCATCCCCGACCGGGGGCTTTACGGCGTGTTCACGCCGGAGGGCTCGAGAGTCGGTGAGCTCGACGAGGAAATGGTCTACGAGAGTCGGGTTGGCGAGACCTTCCTGCTCGGCGCGACCACCTGGCGGATCCAGGAGATCACCCGTGACCGGGTGGTCGTTACTCCTGCGCCGGGTGAGCCGGGGAAGATGCCGTTCTGGCACGGCGACGGTCCCGGGCGGCCGGCGGAGTTGGGCCGGGCCATAGGTGCGTTCCTGCGGGAGGTCGGCGACTGGTCGGACGAGCGCCTGGCCACCGACTGCTCGCTCGACGAGCTGGCCGTGAGCAACCTGCGGTCCTACCTCGACGAGGAGCGCCAAGTAACGGGCGGCGCACTTCCGACCGACCGCCAACTGGTTGTCGAGCGGTTCAGAGACGAGCTCGGTGACTGGCGCATCTGCGTCCTCTCACCCTTCGGCGGGCGGGTACACGCGCCGTGGGCTCTCGCCATCGAGGCCAAGGTGCGCGAGCGCCTCGGACTCGAAGTGCAGACCATGTGGAGCGACGAGGGCATCGTTGTGCGGCTCCCCGAGGCCGACGAGTCACCGCCAATCGAGTCGGTCTTACTGGAGCCGGAGGACGTCGAGGACCTCGTCGTCGGCGAGCTCGCCAATAGCGCGCTGTTTGCGGCCCACTTCCGTGAAAACGCGGCTCGCGCCCTGCTGCTGCCGAGACGGCGCCCCGGTTCGCGCACGCCGCTGTGGCAGCAACGCCAGCGCGCGGCCGACCTGCTCGCAGTTGCGTCCCGCCACGGGTCATTCCCGATCATCTTGGAGACCTACCGCGAGTGCCTGCGTGACGTGTTCGACCTGCCGGCACTCACCGACCTCATGGCTCGAGTCCGGGCTCGCACGGTGCGGGTGGTGTCGGTCGACACGGCGCGGCCCTCGCCGTTCGCGTCCTCACTCGCCTTCGCCTACGTCGCCAACTTCCTCTACGACGGAGACTCGCCTTTGGCTGAACGGCGCGCCCAGGCCCTCACGCTCGACCGCGAGATGCTGTCGGAGTTGATGGGCTCCGAGGAGCTGCGGGAGCTGATCCAGCCCCAGGCCCTCGACGCGCTCGAGGCCGACCTCCAGTGCCTCGACGAGCAACGCTGGGCCCGTGACGCCGATGAGGCTCACGACCTCCTCATGCGCCTCGGAGATCTGACTCGCGCCGAGCTGAAAGCCCGCGCCGTCGACGACTTCGCCAATGACCTTCTCCAGGCGCGCCGGGCCGTCGAGGTGCGCCTCGCGGGCGAGACCCGCTTGATCGCGGCGGAGGACGCCGGCCGCTACCGCGACGCCCTCGGCGCAGTGCCGCCGTCAGGACTACCCGACGCGTTTCTCGAGTCGATCGACGACCCGCTCGGAAGCGTGCTCGGACGTTGGGCCCGCACCCACGGACCCTTCACGAGCGCCGAGCCGGCGGCGCGCCTCGGCCTGCCGGCGACGGCGGTCGATGGTCTCCTGGCGCGCCGGGCCGACGCCGGCCTCCTCCTCGAGGGCGGCTTCCGGCCCGGGGGCAACAGCAGTGAGTGGTGCGACCCCAACGTCCTGCGCAGCTTGCGACAGCGGTCACTCGCCGCCTTGCGCAAGGAGGTCGAGCCCGTCGAGACCGACGTCCTGGCGCGCTTCCTTCCCGCGTGGCAAGGCGTGATGCCCCTGGGCGGAAGCGGGGGCGGCGGTCGAGGGGGCGGCCGGGGGCTCGACCGTCTCGTCGAGGTGGTCGCCCAGCTCCAAGGTATCGCCATCCCGGCGTCGGTATTGGAGCGCGACGTGCTGCCGGCGCGCATCGCCGAGTACTCCCCCCGGCTCCTCGACGAGCTCTCAGCCGCGGGCGAGGTGGTCTGGCTCGGCGCCGGGCCGCTCGGACGTGACGATGGCAAGGTCATGCTCTTCCTTCGCGAGAAGGCCCCCGCCCTGAGGCCGCTGCCGAGCGCCGACCGTCCAGACGGCGCCGAGCACGATCGTCTTCGTGAGGTGCTGTCCCGGCGCGGCGCGTGCTTCTTCCGGGAACTGGCTGGAGACGACGACAAGCCGTCGCTCGACGCCCTCTGGGACCTGGTGTGGGCGGGCGAGGTCACCAACGACTCGTTCGCCGCGCTCCGCGCCTTCACCGGCGGCGTCGGCAGCCGGAACCGCAAGACTCGCGGCCGCCACCGTCCCAACCTGGGATCGCTCACGGTGCTCGGCCCACCCCGGGGCCAGGGCCGGTGGTCACTAGTCGACGTTGAGTTGCCCGCCGATGCTGCCACCGCCACCGTTCGCGCCCACGCCCTCGCCATCACGCTGCTCGAGCGCCACGGCGTGCTCACCAGAGAGTCAGTGCGCGGCGAGGGCCACTCTGGAGGGTTCGCCGCCGTCTATCCCGTGCTGCGGGCCATGGAGGACGCCGGCCGGGTGCGCCGAGGGTATTTCGTCGCCGGCCTCGGCGGAGCCCAGTTCGCGCTCGCCGGCGCAGTCGATCGCTTGCGGGCAACCAGGACGGTCGCCGATGGCGAGATCCTCGTCCTTGCTGCCACCGATCCGGCCAATCCCTTCGGTGTCTCGTTGCCGTGGCCGCGCGAAGGGCCCGAGCGGCCGAGAGCGGGGGGCACCGGACTCCGGCGCGTGCCCGGCGCGTATGTCGTGTTCGTCGACGGGCTGGCGTCCCTGTACGTGGAGCGCGCCGCCAAGGGCCTCGTCGCCCTGCGGGATCTCGACGGCAGCTGGGAGGACACCGCGATCGGTGCCCTCGGCCACCTCGTAACCTCGGGACGCTTCCGTCGTCTGGCGGTCGAGCGCTACGACGAGGGGCTGGAGCCGGCGCTCAAGGGTGCGGGCTTCGTCCCGTCACCCCGAGGACTGGTGCGGTATGGCTGATGCCTGAGGGCGACACACTTTTCCGCACTGCCGCCACCATGCAGCGGTGGCTTGCCAGGCGCGAGGTGACGGCGGCGGCGACCCGCGTCCCGGGCTTGACCGCGTCGAGAATGGTCGGCCGTTGCATCGAGTCGGTCGAGTCCTGGGGCAAGCACCTGCTCATCAGGTTCGATTCAGGACAGACACTGCACACGCACTTGCGGATGAGCGGCTCGTGGCACGTCTACCGAACGGGCGAGGCGTGGCAACGGCCCGAGCGCCAGGCCCGGCTGGTGCTGACCTGTGGCGACAGGGTCGCCGTCTGTTACAACGCGCCGGTCGTCGAGCTGCTGGCGCCGCGTGCCGAGGAGGTGCATCCGTCGCTCTCCAGGCTTGGCCCCGACATCCTCGAGGATCCCGTCGACTTCGAGGAGGTGCGGCGCCGCGCCGCCGCCCTCCCACCCGACCTCGCCCTCGGCGAACTCCTCCTCAACCAAACCGTGGTCGCCGGCATCGGCAACATATGGCGGTGCGAGTCGATGTTCCTGGAGAGCCGCAATCCCTGGACCACTCGGTCCGGCGTCTCCGCCGGCGAACTCGACAAGCTCATGACCACAGCGAGCCGCCTGATGCGAGCCAGCGCCGATCCCAAGTCGCCGGCGCGCCCCGCGCCGCGGTGGGTCTACCGGCGCGCCGGGCGCCCGTGCCGTCGCTGCGGGACGAAAATCGAGTCCCGCCCCCAGGGCGAGCAAGCTAGAACGGCCTACTGGTGCCCGACCTGCCAACCCATCGCGACGTCACCGTGAACCCTGAGCCGGCCGCAGGCGAGGAACGAGCCACGCCCGACAGATTGACGCGCCTCCTCGACGAGTCGTTCTCGGGTGAGGCGACAACGCCGCCCGAACACGAGGCCAGCTCCCAAGCAGCCACGGAGCTCGGGGACTTCAGGGAGCAGCTCGAGGGGCTCTCCCAGAAGGCGGACGATCTGGCGACCAGGCAGCACCAACTCGAGGAGATGCTCGCGGCGCTGCCCGATCAGCTGACTGACAAAGTCGTGACCGCAATGCTCGCCGATCGCGAGGAGGTCATCGCGTGGGTCACAGGTGAGAGTCATCGGCTCCACGATCAGCTCACCGCGTTGATCCGTGGAGAGGTCGCGAACCGAGCCAGCGGACAGCAGGAACTGGAGGAGCGCCTGGCCTCCCGCCAGGACGAGGCACTGGAACGGGTCGAGGCGTCGTCACAGGCCCAGCACGAAGCCATCGCGACGCAACTCCGTGACGAGACTCAGGCACTCGTCGACGAGCTCGGCGGCGCCGTTCGCGATACGACGGCCACGCTCGACAGCCAACAGCAGGCCATCGAGCGGCGACTCGCCGACCGGCAATCGGTTGCCGCAAGCCAGCTCGTAGAGAAGCTATCGGTGGGTCTGCTGGCCCCCTTGAGCGAGGTTCGCACCGAAACCCGAGAGCTCAACGAGCAGCTGCAGGTTTCCCTCCTAGAACGGATCGACACCATCGCCGAGGAACACCGGCAGTTCCGAGCGAGGCTCGCCGCCGCGGCCCGCCTGGTCGAGAGCCGATTCGAGGAAGTCATCAAGCAACACGAGGTTTCGCTGGGCGCCATCGAGAGGCAGCTGGAAGGACTCGGGCGAGCCGCCAGACGGGCTGCGGCACCGGTCACCAAGAAGGTGGCGAAGCCCGCTCTCAAGAACGCGACCAAGCCGCGGACCGCCAAGAAGCCAGCCCGCCCCGCGGTTGTGGCAAAAAAGAAGAAGGCGTCGGGCCCGACACCGACAAAGCGGACCCGTCGCTGAGGTGAACCGGCGTCGGCGCCTCTTTGCCGACCTGACGCCGTTGCGGGAATCGCGCGACTACCGGCTGCTCTTCGCCGGGCAGGCGGTTTCGAACATCGGGCGCCAAGTCACTGTCGTCGCAGTTCCGTTTCAGGTCTTCGAACTGACGCACTCATCCCTAGCGGTCGGGATGGTCGGGCTGGCATCACTTGGCCCCATCCTCGTGCTCTCCCTCGTGGGCGGCGCGATCGCGGATGCTGTCGACCGCCGAAAATTGCTTCTCGTCATCCAAGTGCTCATGGGGCTCACCAGCGCGGTCCTGGCCCTCAACGCCATTCAGGACGCGCCGGCACTGTGGCCCCTCTACATCCTCGGCCCTCTGGCCGCCGGTCTCGCCGGCATCGACCTTCCGACCCGTAACGCCATGGTGCCGACCCTCGTGAGCCGGGAGAAGTATCCGGCCGCAGCCGCGCTCAATCAGATCATCTGGCAACTCGGCCTCGTCGCTGGGCCGGCCTTGGCGGGCGTCGTGATAGGGCAGGTCAGCCTGGCCACGGCCTACTGGATCGACGTCGCTACCTTCGGCGTGGCCATCCTCACCGTGGCCGGCATGCGTCCACATCCCCCGATGGAGGAGGACCCCGAGGTCGCTGCGCTGCGGACTCCCGGAGGATGGGGGCGCAGCAGTCCTCGTGCCTTGGCCACCTCCATCGCCGACGGCCTTCGCTACCTTCGCGGCCGGCGCCTGCTCGTCAGCACCTTCGTCATCGACATCATCGCCATGGTCTTCGGCATGCCCCGTGCGCTGTTCCCGGCCCTCGGCACCGAGGTCTTTGGTGGCGGCGCGGCAACCGTGGGCCTGCTCTACGCCGCGCCGGGCGCCGGCGCGCTCATCGGTGCGATCTTCACCGGCTGGGTCGGGACGGTGCGCCGGCAGGGCCTGGCCGTGATCGTCTCGGTACTGGGCTGGGGCGCGGCCATCGCCGCCTTCGGCCTGGTCGTGTGGCTGCCCGGCGCACTGGTGCTGCTGGCGATCGCCGGCGCGGCCGACGTGATCTCCGCGGTCTTCCGCAACACGATTCTCCAGCTGTCGTTGCCCGACAACCTCCGGGGGCGTCTGTCCGCCGTACACATAGCGGTCGTCAGCGGTGGTCCTTATCTCGGCGACGCCGAGGCTGGCGCCGTCGCAGCCCTTGCGTCAGCACAGTTTTCCGTGGTCTCAGGCGGGGTGGCCTGCATCATCGGCGTTTTGATCCTGGCCAAGATCGTCCCGGAGCTGGCGGCCTACGACGCCAAGGCAACACCAGCCGTCCTTCCCGAGGATTAGCGCACGGGGGGAGCGATTCCAGCCGCCCCGTATACTCGCGCCGCAGCCCGAATCAGGGCCGTCCAAAGAATTCACGTCGACCGGAAGGAACACACGGGTGGCTGACGGAGCCAAGGTACGCACGGTCGCAGACATGATGACGAAGGACGTCTTGACGGTGTCCGGTTCCGACACCGTCTCGGCGGCGTGCGGACGCATGCTCGAGCGAGGAATTGGATCGGTAGTGGTTGTCGACGGTGAACGCGCCGTCGGGATCCTCACGGAGCGAGACCTGGTTCGGGTCAGCTCGGCCGGCGTCGACCTGGCTGCGGCCAAGGTGTCGGAGTGGATGACGCCGGATCCCGACACGGTCAAGCCAGACGATGAGGTCAATGCCGCCTTCATCAGCCTGACCAAGCACGGCTACCGCCACTTCCCAGTCGTCGACGATGATCGTCTCGTGGGTATCGTCTCCATGCGAGACATGCTCAAGCTCGGCCCGGTCATGAAGATCGAAGACCCGGGCATTCCCGAGGCCAAGCGGGGCCTTGAAGGGGTCGTGGTCGCCGAGACCGCAGTTGGTGACGTGCGGGGCCAGGAAGGCTTTTACCACTACCGCCAGTACAACGCCGTGGAGTTGGCGGAGAAGCGTTCACTCGAGGACGTGTGGCATCTGCTCTACGAGGGCAACCTGCCCACCGCTGCGGAGCGCAAAGCGTTCATCGAGGAGATCCGGCCGCTCCGCGAGATCCCACCCTCGGTCAAGGGACTGCTGCCCGCCATCGCCAATGCCGGGGAGCACTTCACCCCCCTCGATGCCATGCGCACCGCCTACTCACTGCTGGCGTACAGCCTCGATTTCAAGCCCTGGATGGATATCGACCGCGCCACCCTGCGCGCCAACGCCATGCGCACGAGCGCGGTGATGCCGACGCTGATCATGGCGCTCTACCGGCTGAGCGAAGGGCTCGACCCCGTCGATCCTCACCCCGAGCTGCCGTACGCCGCCAACTACCTCTACATGCTCACCGGCGAGGTGCCTGATCCCGAGCACGCCCGAGCGGTCGAGCAGTACCTGATCTCCACGACCGACCACGGCTTCAACTCCTCAACGTTTACGGCGCGCGTCATCACGTCGACCGGTGCCGACCTCGGCTCTGCCGTCGTCGGCGCGATCGGGGCTCTGTCGGGCCCGCTCCACGGCGGCGCGCCGAGCCGGGCCCTCGACATGCGCGACGCCATCGGCACGCCCGACCGGGCCGACAAGTGGATCCGTGACCAGGTCAACGGCGGGCAGAAGATCATGGGTTTCGGCCACCGCATCTACAAGACCGACGATCCTCGCTCAGTGATGCTGCGGGGCGTGGCTGAGCGTATCGGCGGCGACAAAGTCGACTTCGCCAAGCAGGTGGAGAAGACGGTGGTGGCCGTGCTGGCCGAGCTCAAGCCCGGCCGCCAGCTCTACGCCAACGTCGAGTTCTACGCCGGCGTGGTTATGGACGAGTGTGGCATCCCCCGCACGCTGTTCACGCCCACGTTCACGTCGAGCCGGGTGATCGGCTGGACCTCGCACATTCTCGAGCAGGCCGGCGACAACCGCCTCATTCGGCCGAGCGCTCACTACGAGGGGCCGCCGCCGCCCCAGCCGGTGCCCGACCCCGACTGAGTTGGTCTCGGTCGAGGAAGCAACCTCGGTCACGCCCGAGTTGATGGAGGCGTTCGACCGTCTTGTGCCGCAGCTCTCCCAGTCGTCTCCGGTGCCCACGGAAGTCGAGGCGGCTGAGATCGTGGAATCGCCGACCAGCGTTCTGCTAGTGGCGCGCGATGACGCAGGGGTGGTCGTCGGGAGCCTGACCCTCGTGCTGTTCCGCATCCCAACCGGTGTGCGGGCGTGGATCGAGGACGTCGTCGTCGACGAATCCGTTCGGGGACAGGGCGTCGGTGAGGCCTTGGGTCGGGAGGCTCTCCGGCGCGCCGACGCTGCCGGCGCGCGAACCGTGGATCTCACCTCACGGCCTTCGAGGGAAGCCGCCAACCGCCTGTACAAGCGGCTCGGCTTCGAACAACGGGAAACCAACGTCTACCGCTGGACCTCTCCGGATCCCGCTTGACCGAGGTTTGGACTCCTCGCCCGCTCAGAGCGGGCGAAAGCTCCAGAGTTCCCAAAGTGCCGGGGTCAGGCGGCGGGTTCGAAGCGGTAGATGCCGCTGCTCAGGTCGAGCAGGTAGAGCTCGCCGGCGGCGTCCTCGCCGAACGACACGATGGAGTGGCCGTTGCCGCCCTCGCTGTTGAGGGGCAGCTCCCGCTGATCGACGACTCGGCCGTCTCCCTCGACGAGTCCCCAGAGTTTGCCGGTGCAGGTGTCGGCATACAGGTACGCGCCGGCGAGGGCAGGCACCTTGGAGCCTCGATAGACGTAACCCCCGGCGACCGAGCAGTTCCCGTCGTCGTGGTTGTACTCGGTGATCGGGAGGAAGGCGCCATCGGGATTGTCGCCGCGGAGACGATGACGCGAGTCCATGTCGCTCCAACCCAAGTTCGCCCCGGCGGCGCGGCCCGCAGGTAGGAAGTCGACCTCCTCCCACTCGTCCTGGCCCACGTCGCCAATCCAGAGGTCTTGAGTCTGGCGATCCCACGAGAACCGCCACGGATTGCGCAACCCCCACACCCACGTCTCTGGCCGGGCGCCGGCGCGTCCGACGAAGGGGTTGTCGGCGGGCACGGTGTAGGGCTGACCGCCCGACGGCGTTGGGTCGATACGCAAGATCTTGGCGAGGAGGGTGGAGAGGTTCTGACCCCTACGCTCGGGGTCCTTCTGGCCGCCGCCGTCTCCGAGACCGATGTAGAGCTTGCCGTCAGGGCCGAAACTGACCTGGCCCCCGTTGTGGTTGGCGTACGGCTGGTCGACGAAGAGCAGTTCCCGGCGCGTGGCCGGATCGGCCCTGCCGTCATTGAAGACGTACTCGACCACCCGGGTGTCGCCCTCGGTGTCGGTGTAGTCGACGTAGAGCTTTGAGCCGTCGGGCGAGAAGGTGAGGCCAAGGAGCCCCTGCTCGCCGCCCTTCGACGTGTCGTTGGTGATGTCGAGCACCGGCGCGGGATCGACCGCCCCGGGCTGGGGCGTCTGCCCGTTCGGGATCCGTCGCACCCGTCCGACCTTCTCGGTGACGTAGACGGCGTCGTCGCCGGCGCGCACGGCCATCGCCGTTGGCTGCTGGAGGGCCGCCACCTTCTGGACTCGGAACCTCGCACCGGCAAGGTCGGGCTCGGCGGGGCTCGGAGCCGGCGCGGGTGTGGTGGTGCTCGCGCCGGGCTCCGAAGGGGTCGTCGTCGGGACTGCTGCTGCGGTCGGCGCCGGCGCGCCCTCCTTGGTTCCACTGCCGTCGCAGCCAGCCAGGAGGAGGGCGACCGAGATGAGAACGAGTGCGCGCCGGATCACGCAGGAAAGGTACGCACCTCCGAGCAGGTTTCGTGCGCGGCTCGGGTCGTGATCATGCCTGATTGGCCGCAATCTACGACGCCGGTCGCGCATCAGAGTTCGTTGCTCGGCCCGGTCGGAGGTCGTTGAGTATTCGGCTCGTCCAGGCGGCGACGAGAGTGACGATGGCGGCGAAGGCCAGTGGCGTCTCGCCGAGCCGGGTCGCGAGCGTCTCGCCGCTCCGCATCCGCACCCTGCCCTCAATGATGGCCGGCGGTCCGAGATCGCTGTGCTCGGCGACGTGGCCGTTGGCGTCAACGAGGGCGCTGAAGCCGGTCGGCGCGGCTTGGACGACGGCGCGCCCGGTCTCCAGGGCCCGGAGCCGGGCCGCGGCCAACTCCTGGGCCGGAACCTGGCTACTCCGGTACGACGACGCGTTGGTCGGGACAAGCAGCATCTGTCCACCGCCCTGGATGGCGGCGCGCGCCCGGTCGGAGAAGAAGACCTCGTAGGAGATGACGACGCCGAGCGGGCCCACCGGTGTGGTAAGGACACCCGGGCCTCGTCCGGCAATTGCATCACGGGGTACAGCGGATACGTCAGCCAGGCGGCTGACCAGCGAGCGAGCCGGAATGTACTCGCCGAACGGCACCCGATGGACCTTGTCGTAACGGGCGACGCGGGAGCCGTCGGATGCCCATGCCACTGCGGCATTACGAAAGCGGCGGTTCCCCGGTTCGTCCTCGACGACCCCGGCCACGATCGTGGCGTTGAGCCGGCGGGCCAGATCGCTCATGGCCGCGTCCTCACGGCTGCCGTCGAGGGGCCCATCCACATTGACGACGTTCTCGGGCCACACGACCAAGTCGACCGGGCGCTTGAGCCGAGCGGTCGTCTCCAGGTGAGCGTCGAAGACGGTGGACGCATCGACGTCGATGGCGCGCAGTCCCCGGGGCCCGCCGCCCTGCACTGCGGCCACCCGGAGTAGACGCCCCGGCGCGCCCTTCCCTGCGCTAGCCCCCAGCGCGGCGATCCCCACGACAAGAAGGACAAGCGCGGCGGCCGCCACCGCCGTAGCCACCTGGCGCCGAGGTTCAATCCGCAGCAAAGCCGATCGACCGTCAGCGTGCTCGGTCTCCCGGATGACACGGACGTCGACGCGCCGGACGAGGAATTCGCCGAGGAGGGCGACCACCACTCCGCCAAGCCCGACGAGAGCGACCAGGAGTAGGTGGCCCCCCAGGCGCGCCGCCGGCGCGAGTGGACTCGCCGCCTGACCCAGGTCGATGCCCGCCAGGGGCAAGCCACCGAGGGGGAAGTGGCCCCGAACCATCTCGGCCAGCACGAGCGCGCCGGGAAACGCCAGCATCCGGCCGACCATCGGCCCGTCCGGAACCAACAACAGCGCAGCCGCGATGATTGCGCTCTCCACGAGGAGGAGCACGACGTAGCCCGGGACGGAGAAGTCGACGACCCACCACAGGCTCGGCCCATAGAGGCCGGCTCCAGCTGCGAGGCCACAAACGAAACGCCAGCGGGGCGGCTGCTCGCGGAGGCCGCTGACCAGCAGCCCCGCACCCACGATCGCCAGCGGCCACCAGCCAAAGGGCGGGAGGCTGGCGGCGAGTAGCAGGCCAGCACCGAACGCGACCGCAATGGCGCGCCACCTCGGCGTCCGTCGCGTACCCGCATCTACCCCGTTCCCACTAATGGCCGAGAGTCTGGTGGACTGACGGCATGGACGCAGCCACCCCGCCGGCCCGAGCCGCCGACAGCGGGGAATCGGTAGCCGAAAGTTCGAGGATGGCCGACCCGTTTCCGGCTGAGTACCGCGCCGACCCGTACCCGCTCTATGACTGGATCCGCGAGAACGATCCCGTCCACCGGGCGCCTGACGGCAATTGGGTGCTCGTCCGCTATGACGACGCCAGCATGGTGCTGCGTGACGCGCGGTTCTCCACCAACCCGGCGTGGCTCGGTGAGGAGACGAAGGCACAGATCTCGGCCAGCCCCGTGCGCCAAGTCGGCACTCGACTCATGATGTTCCTCGACCCGCCCGATCACACCCGGCTGCGCTCGCTGGTGAGCCAGGCGTTCACTCCGAAGGTGGTCGAAGGACTGCGGCCGCGCATCCAGAGCATCGTCGACGAGCAACTCGACGCTGTGGCCCAGAAGGGCGAGATGGACGTCCTGGCCGACCTCGCCTATCCCCTCCCCACGGTCGTGATCTGCGAGCTACTCGGCGTACCTGTTACCGACCGGGAGCTGTTCAAGGATTGGTCGGCAGACGCATCGAGGCTCCTCGACGGGTACCTCGAACCGGAAAACCAGACCAAGGGCCTCGCCGCGGCCATGCAGCTGGCGGCCTACTTCACCGAACTGATCGAGAAGCGGCGCGCCGACCCGGGCGACGACGTACTGACGGCACTGATCGCAGCGGAGGAAGGCGGCCTGCGCCTCACCCACGAGGAGCTGCTCACCACCTCGACGCTCCTGCTGCTGGCCGGATTCGAGACAACCATGAACCTCGTCGGCAATGGTGTGTTGGCGCTACTCCAGCACCCCGATCAGCTGGCCAGGTGGCGCGCCGACCCGTCACTCGACCGGACGGCAATCGAAGAGCTCCTGCGATGGGAGGGCCCAGTTCACGTAACGGCAAGGATTGCGACAACCGACGCCGAAGTAGGCGGGGTGCAGATCAAAGCGGGCGAACAACTTGCGGTTGTGTTGGCGGCAGCGAACCGAGATCCAAGCGTGTTCGAAGAGCCCAACCGCCTAGACGTGAGCCGCAAGGAGAATCGCCACCTGGCGTTCGCGGCCGGCGCCCACTTCTGTTTGGGGGCGGCGTTGGCACGACACGAAGCCAGAGCAGCAATAGGGACGTTGGTCCGGCGCTTCCCCAGTATGGAGCTCGCAACCGAGGTGCCGGAGTACCGAGACCACTTCGTCATTCGGGGGCTCAAGGAACTGCGCGTTCGACTGGTGGCGTAACGTGGGCAGCATCCGAGACAAGCCGCTTGTCCACCTGGTGTACCCGCCCATCCTGGGCACGGGGATCAACCGCACGTTTGGCCACCGCATGCCCCCGATGGGCCTCCTGGTGCTGGCCGCTCATGCCCGGCGCGCCGGGTGGGACGTCCGCATCATCGACCAGAACTTCGACAAGATCCCGAAGAACGAGACGCCTGACCTGGCGTGCATCAGCGTCTGGACGACGATCGCCCCGCAGGCCTATCGCACTGCGGATGCCTATCGGGCCAAGGGCGTGCCGACTGTGCTTGGGGGCATCCATCCCTCGCTCCTGCCGGGCGAGTCGCTCCGCCATGCCGACTCGGTCGTCGCCGGCGAGGCGGACGGCATCATCGGCACTGTCCTCGCGGACGCGGCCGCTGGCCGTCTCCAGCGCCTCTATAAAGGCGAGTGGCTCGGCATGGACGCCGTGCCCATGGTCAACGAGTGGGCCGACATCCTGGCCGCGTGGCCACTGACCCGGTACGCGCCGCTGAACACGTTGCAGACCACGAGAGGCTGCCGGTTCAACTGCGACTTTTGCTCGGTCATCCGGATGAACAGCCGCGGATCGCGCCACAGTTCGCCAGAGCGCATCGTCGAGGAGATCAACATTCTCAAGCAGTCGGGTCAGCACCTGGGCGAGTTCGCCTACGTGTTTCTCCTCGACGATGACCTCGCGGCCGACCTCGACTTCGCCGGCGAGCTGTTCGAGACCATCCTGGCCAAGAACTGCAAGGTGACCTGGGGGGCTCAGGCGTCGATCGGCCTGGCCAAGAGTCCGGAACTGCTCAATCTGGCGGCGCGCAGCGGCTGCCGGGTGCTGTTCACCGGCTTCGAGAGTGTGTCCCGCGACAGCCTGGTCGAGTGCAACAAGAAGAACCGCCCCCACGAGTACGGGGAGTTGATGGAGGCGGTGCACAAGAAGGGCATCGCGGTCGAGGGAGGGTTCATCTTCGGCTTCGACAGCGACGGGCCCGACGTGTTCGACGAGACCGTCGACTTCGTCGACAACATCGGCGTCGACGTGGCCCACTTCTCGATCCTCACGCCGTATCCCGGCACGGCCACCTTCGCCCGCATGGCCGAGGACAACCGCATCACCAGCTACGACTGGCGCAGGTACAACCTCTACAACGCGGTGCACACCCCGGCCAAGATGACGGCGCAGCAGCTGGAGGATGGGCTCCGGCGCGCCTATCGACGGTTCTATTCGACAAAGCCTCGGCTACGCCGGTTCTGGCGCGAGGCGGGACGGCGCGACCCCCGCTTCAACTCGGCCATGGCGCTGTGCGGACAGAACTACGCCAACCGCTACCGCCACCCCGGCCACGCAAAGCAAGCCGGCTACGAGGCCCACCCCGAGGACATCGCTTCGCTAGCAGCGGTGAGCGCGGTACCGGCCTCCGAAGCCCTCGACGCCGCCTTCGCCGCTGTGCAGTTGTTGCCGAAGCCCACGACGGCGACTGCTTCCGCCTAGTCCCGACGGGTATACCGAAGTGGTGAGCGAGGCCACCGAGCGACTCGAGAAGTACCGGTCGATGCGGGACTTCTCGGTTACAGCCGAGCCTGCCGGCGCCGAGACCGCGCCGCCCTCGGCCGACGGCGCGCCCCGCTACGTGGTCCAGCGGCACCGGGCGCGCCGCCTGCATTACGACCTACGGCTCGAGATGAACGGTGTGCTCGCGAGTTGGGCCGTGCCGAAGGGGCCATCGCTCGACCCGGCGCGCAAGCAGCTGGCAGTGCACGTCGAGGACCACCCGCTCGAGTACTTCGATTTCGAGGGCGTGATCCCCAAGGGTGAGTACGGGGGCGGGGACGTCGTCGTGTGGGATTGGGGGACGTGGAGTCTGACGAAGGGCGATGACCCCGGCGCGGCCGTCGAGTCGGGCGAGCTGCATTTCGACATGACCGGCGAAAAGCTTCGAGGGCACTTCATGTTGATCCGGCGCGACCGGGACTCGTCGGGCAAGGAACAATGGCTTCTTTTCCACAAAAAGGACGAGTCGGCGGTGCCAGGGTGGGACCCCGAGGAGCACCCCCGGTCGGTAAAGACCGGGCGCACCAACGACGAGGTACTCGCCGCGCCAACGGCGTTGTGGCGCAGTGACCTTCCGGCGAGCGAGGCGTCAGTCAGCCTCAGCGAGGAAGTCCGGCCGTCGTGGGAGCCGCCGAGCGCGGACGAGCTGCGCGCCCTCGACGACCTCGGGCGCGCCGGCACCTGGACTTTTCAAGACCGAGAACTTCGGCTCACGAATCTCGACAAAGTGCTGTTCCCTCCCCGCCCGGGCGAGGCGCCGGTCACAAAGCGCGACCTCATCCGCTACCACGCCCAGGTCGCGCCGTACATGCTCCCGTACCTCTTCGACCGCCCCATCAACACGCATCGATACCCCGACGGCGTCGACCGTCCCGGGTTCTGGCACAAGGAAGTGCCGAGCCACGCGCCGGAGTGGCTGCGCCAGTGGCACAACGACGACGCCGACCAGGGCGAGACCGAGTGTTACGCGGTTGTGGACAGTCCGGCGGCGCTCGTATGGATGGCGAACTTCGGCGCGGTCGAGTTGCACGCCTGGACGTCGCGCATTCCCGATGTGCACGCGCCGACCTGGGCGATGATCGACATCGACCCGGGCACGACCACGCCGTGGGACGACGTATTGGTACTGGCGCGCCTGTACCGCACGGCACTGCAGCACCTCGGCGTGGCCGGGATGCCGAAGGTCACCGGCCAGCGAGGCATTCAAATCTGGGTTCCGATCACACCGCGCTACAGCTTCGACGAGACCCGGGCGTGGGTCGAGAAGGTCTCGCGCGCCGTGGGGCACACCGTCCCCGAGTTGGTCAGCTGGGAGTGGCAGAAGGACCGCCGGCGCGGACTCGCCCGCCTCGACTACACCCAGAACGCGATCAACAAGACCCTGGTCGCACCGTTCAGTGCCCGGCCCGCACCCGGCGCGCCCGTGTCGGTTCCGATCGAGTGGGACGAGCTCGACGACCCCGACCTGCGCCCCGACCGCTGGACCACCGCAAGAGTGCTCGACCGCGTGAGTGAGCGCGGTGACCCACTGGCGCCGCTGATCGGCCGCCAGCAGCAGTTGCCGGCCCTCTAGTCGGGAGGATCCGGCGGCCGAGGCAGTGACTGCTGCATCTCGGCGACCGGCGCGAACAGGTCGCCGTCCTTCTCGACTCGCGCCAGTACGGCGTCAGTCTCGAAGGTGGCCAAGCTCGCGTCTCCTGTCGTTGCAACCGCTTCCACCTCGTCCCACGTCAGCGGGGTCGACACGGTCGGACGCTCCCGCGCCCGGAGGGAGTAGACGCAGACCGTCGTCTTGTGAAAGTCGTTCTGGCTCCAGTCGATGAAGACCTTGCCCTTGCGAACGTCCTTGGCCATCGCCGACACGACCAAGTCGCCGTGTTGTCCCTCGAGCAGCCGGGCGATGGCGTGAGCGAAGGGCTTGGTGTCGTCGTAGGTCACTCCCTCGTTATTGAGCGGCGCGTAGATCTGCAATCCCTTGGATCCCGACGACTTGGGGAAACACTCCAGACCAAGCTGCCCAAGCACCTCCCGCAGCCACAGCGCTACTCGCGAGCACTCGACAACCGTCGCCGGCGCGCCGGGATCGAGGTCGAACACCAAGGAGGTCGGCTGCTCCACCTTCGTCGACGCAGCCAACGACGTGTGCAGCTCTAGCGACGCCAGATTGGCGACCCACACGACACTGGCGAGCTCGTCGATCACGCAATAGCTGACGTCGGCCTTGTTGCGGGAGCTGTAGACGCTGACCGTGTTGACCCACGGCGGGCGATGCTTCGGACAGTTCTTCTCGTAGAAGAACTTGTCGTCGACACCGTTGGGATAGCGCTTGAGGGTAAGCGCCCGTTGGCGCAGGTGGGGAAGGAGCACCGGCGCGATCCGGGTGTAGTAGTCGACGACCTGGCCCTTGCTGAAGCCGGTTCCCGGATAGAGCACCTTGTCGAGGTTGGAAAGCTTGAGCGACTTTCCCTCGACCTCTACCTCGATCGACGTCCCGCTCACTCCTCTTTGTCGCCTTTCTTGACAGCCTTCAGGCTGGCCTCCAGCGCGGCCATCAGGTCGACGACCTTGGCCGGCTCCTCAGCCGACTTCTCCGTGACGATCTCCTGGCCCGCGGCCTTCTGCTCGATCAGCTCGAGCACTCGCTCGCGGTACTCGTCCCGGTACTTCTCGGGCTCGAAGTCAGTCGTCAGTGAGTCGATCAGCTGGCGCGCCATCTTCTCCTCACGCGGCGCGACCTCGACATATTCGTCGGGCAAGTCCAGCTCGTCATCGGGAACGATCTCGTCGGCGAACAGCATCGTCTCGATGACGAGCGCGTTGTCCTTCGGGCGGATGGCCGCCAAGTACTGCTTGGTGCGCAGAACCATCCGGGCGATGCCGACCTTGTTGGTCTCGCGCATGGCGTTGCGGAGCAGGGCGTAGGCCTTCGCTCCTCCCTTGTCGGGGACGAGGTAATAGGGCCGCTCGTAATAGATGGGATCGATCTGGTCGAGATCGACGAAGTCCTCGATGTCGATCGTCTTGGTCACTTTGGGATCGAGCGACTCCAGCTCCTGAGGCGTAATCGGGACATAGGTGTCGGGGCTGAGCTCGTAGCCCTTGATGATGTCGTCGAAGGCAACCTCCTCGCCCGTCTCGGCCGACACGCGCTTCTGCTTGATCCGCGACTTGGTCTTCGCTTCGAGCTGGTGGAACCGCACGTCCTTCGACGACACGGCGCTGTAGAGCTTCACCGGAACGTTCACCAGACCGAAACTGATGGCGCCGCTCCAAATAGGTCGGGGCACGATTTACCTCCTCGCAGCCCATCGTAGAGGCGCGCCAACGCTAAGTGAGCTCTGCGGTCCACCCGACGTCGGCGGGGTCCTTGTCGTTGCGGACGCCCTTGAGTGACGGCTGGCGGAGGATGCCGGCGGTCGTCATCTCGGTGAACTTGACCTCGACGACGATCTCCGGGCGGACGAAGTGCAGCCGCGGTGTTTTCGGTGGGTTGATGAAGGGACTGATGTCGGTGGACAGCGCGGTGAACTCTTCCCTGAGTGTGCGGAGGAGGAAGTCGTTGAGGCCGGAGCCGACCTGCCCTGCGTAGCGAAGGGCGAAAGGGTGCGGCGCACCGGCCGGCACTGACGGGTCGACCCAACCCACAGCGAGTGAACCGATCTGGCCGGCGCGACCGCGCTCACCCTCGCTCCAGCCGCCGACGACGAACTCCCGCTGGCCCACGGTCTTGACCTTCGTCCACGCCTTGGTCCGTCGGCCCGGGGTGTAGATCGAGGCTGCTTGCTTTCCCACATAACCCTCGAGGCCGAGGTCACGGCTCCTGTCGAGCATCGCCTGGTCCGGCGCGTCATCGATCCGCACCGACGTCTGCCACGCCGGGCCCTTCAGTTCGAGGTCGTCGAGCCGGCTCCGGCGCTCGGTGAGCGGCAAACCCGTCAGCAGCTCGCCGTCGAGCCAGAGCAGGTCGAACACGACGTAGAGCACCGGTGTCGCCGCCAACAGAGACGACGGCGGATTCCGGACGTGCATCCGGCCCTGGAGGCGCTCGAAGCTCGGCCGGCCCTTGTCGTCAAACGCGACCACCTCGCCGTCGAGCACCGCTCTGTGAGGATCTATCGCCGGGCCCATCCCGGCCAGCTCGGGGTAACCAGCGGTGACGTCGTTGCCGGCGCGGCTCGCAAGATTGACCTGGCCCGACCACACTCGGGTGATGATTCGCACACCGTCCCATTTGGGCTCGAACAGCCAGCCTGCAGGGTCGGCCGGCATTCCGACCGACCCCGCAGTCATGGGGGACAAAACGGGGGGTTCCACTCATCCCGACCGTACCGGGCGGCCTAGCGGTGGCCTATCTTTCGCACCAATGCGCTCGGTCAAGGGGCTCGGGGTCGCCATTTCTGCAGCCATCGTGGTCGCCTGCGGGTCGTCGACCGGCGCAGGCGGGAGACCGGCGGTGCTCGACGCCTACCGCCAGTCGTGGACGGATCTCATCGCGGCGGGCGATCCGATAAAGCCCGACGCTCCGGAGCTCCGAATCCATCGATCCGGCCAGGCTCTCGACGTGATCGTGGCCGTCCTGCGGGACTACGAAGCCAAGGGCGTCGTTTACAGAGGCAGCGTGGACCTACATCCCAACATCGTCGAGTTCAACGGGGACAAGGCTGAGATCCGCGACTGCGTTTTCGACCACACCGAGACGCTCGATCCGATGACAAACAAGATCGTGAAGGCTGCCGCCGACCACCCCCGGTGGGTCAACACGACGATGCAGGTGGTCGACGGCGCGTGGAAAGCGGTCAACTTCGCGCCGGAGGATCAGGAGTGCACGCCCGAGCCCTAGCTCCTCGAGACGAACGGTCAGGGCTGGACGATGATCAGGCGCTCCTCGGTCATCTCCCGCACCGCCGACGCCGGG
>DATLEI010000089.1:0-2163 GCA_035525375.1 Acidimicrobiales bacterium | reverse complement strand
TGCTGGGCATGTCCGCTTACCACGACGTACTTCTTGTTGACCGACGCCGGCATCGAGGGATGGAGCTTGGCGACCGTGTCGAAGGCGACCTCAGGTGAGATGGCTCCCTTCTGGATGCCGGAGAGGTTGGTGATGATGTAGGCGTCCACCGGCTTGGAGGCGAAGGCCTCGTCGCTGATGTTGATGATGGCTTGTTGGGTCGGGGGCTGTGCACCGCTCCAGACGTTGGTGCCGCCGGCGAGGCGGACGATCTCCTCCGGGATGCCGCCGCCGAAGGGGCTGATCTTCCCGCCTGAGACCCAGAAGCTGGCGACGGGCGGCTTGGGCAGATTCCCAACCCGGCGTTGCACGTCTGCGAGCTGGCCCCGCATCCCGTCGACAAGCTGCTTGGCCTTGGCCTCGGCGCCGAAAACCTCGCCGAGGAGAAGGATGTCATTGAGCTGGTCGTCGATCTTCAGTCCGGCCACCGCGCCGGGGCAGCCGTAGCTCAGTTGCACCGGCACGGCGCCGATCGACGCCAGGTCAGCGGTGCTGACCGTCTTGTCCGTATCAATGGCCTTCGGGAACGAGGGGATGACGAGATCCGGCAGCGCCGAGAGGAGCACTTCCTTCGATACCGAATGGTCCGAGCTCGTTGCGCCTCCCAGGCTCGGGATCTTCGAGGTCTTGTCCTTGTATTCAGGCAGGGCGTCAATGGTGTCCGGGTCGATGAACTGGCTCATGATCCTGTCGCCGGCCCCGAGCGCGATCACGATCTCGGCAACGGCCGTGTTGTCCACCACGACTCGTTGTGGCGCCTTGGCGATGGTGACCGGCTTGCCACATGCCGTCACCGTCCTCGGATAGGTGGCTGCGGGAGTTGCCGGCGCCGTCGGGTTCGTCGGCGTCGCAGTGGGCGTGTCCGAGCCGCAGGCGCCGGCCACCATGGCGAGGATGCCAAGAGCCGGGGCAAGGCGGCGTACGGTGAAATTGCGTCTCATCGAGAGCGCTCCTTTGTCGTCAACAGACGGTGATCGTGGGTTTGGGGTTTCGTCGGGACCAGCGAGGGTGACTGCTCGAGCGGCCCGAAGGTGAGCAGTGGCCGGCCGGTGATGGGATGTATGCCGCAATGCGCCCTGACGCCGAAGACCTGGGCCAGGCGTTCCGGGGTCATCACCTCGGTGACGGACCCGACGGCCACCACGGCGCCGCGGTTCACGAGGCAGACGGCGTCGCAGTAGGAGGCGGCGAGGTTCAGGTCGTGGAGAGCGGCGATCACCGTGACGCCGAGGCCATGCACCAACTCCATGAGTCCGAGCTGGGCATGGATATCGAGGTGGTTCGTGGCCTCGTCGAGAATGAGCACGCGGCTTTGCTGGGCCAGCGCACGAGCGACGAGGACCCGCTGCTTCTCTCCCCCGCTCAGGGTGGCGAAGGACCGATGGGAGAACTCGCCCATCTCGACTCTCGCCAAGCCGTCGGCCACGATTCGCGCGTCCTCCAGGGAATCGCGTTCGAGGATGCGCTTGTGCGGGGTCCGCCCCATGGCCACTACTTCGGTGACGGTGAGATCGAACTCAGCAGGCGCTTCCTGCGCGACCACTGCAGACCGTTGCGCCGACTCTCTGGCCGACAGGCGCCACACATCGTCGTCGTCCAGGTGCACGACGCCCATCGATGGACGGATTGACCGATAGATCGAGCGCAGGATGGTCGACTTGCCACTCCCATTGGGGCCGACGAGCCCGAGCATCTGTCCCGGCTCGGCGACCAGGTCGATGTCCTCGACGATGGTGGCGCTGTCGATCCGGACCTGGACCCCTTCCAGATGGACACGCATCAGGCCGCGACGCCCTGACGGTCCCGGCGCCTCATCAGCCACAGGAAGAATGGCGCACCCAAGAGGGCGGTGAAGATTCCGATTGGCAGCTCCGACGGCCGTTCGAGCGTCCTGGCCGCCAGGTCCACCCAGACGAGGTACGAGGCGCCGAGGAGAGCGGCGACGGGGAGGACCCGTCGATGGTCGGCGCCCACGAGCATCCTGGCGATGTGGGGAATCATCAGGCCGACGAACCCGATCGATCCCGCGACCGAGATGATCGTCCCGCTGACCAGCGCGCACGCGATCAGGAGCTTCACCCGGAACCGGTAGAGATTGACACCGAGCGCAGACGCCGACTCGTC
>DATLEI010000097.1:0-3462 GCA_035525375.1 Acidimicrobiales bacterium | reverse complement strand
CAAGCAGGAGTTGCCGTCCGTCCAGGCGGTAGCGGCCACTTCGACAGCCGAGGCGGTGAAGGAGGTCGGCGAGTCACGGCCAGCCGCCACTGCGGCGCTCGGATCATCGCTGGCCGGAAAGCTCTACGGGCTCGAGGTCATTGCCGCCGATATCGACGATCACCCCGAGAACCGCACCCGGTTCGTCGTCGTGGCGCGTGAGGGCATCCCTGCCCCCACCGGGCACGACAAGACCAGCATCGTGTGCTTCCAACACACCGACCGGCCCGGCAGCCTCCATGCCATCCTCGGGCAGTTCACGGCGCGCAACATCAACCTGACGAAGTTGGAATCGCGGCCGACGAAGCACAGTTTGGGCGACTACTGCTTCATCATCGACCTCGAAGGCCACATCGACGACGAGGTCGTCGCCGACTGCCTCCGCGACCTCCACGCGCAATTGGCGGGGCTGAAGTTTCTGGGTTCCTACCCCGCAGCTGGTGAGCACGGTCCAGCCATCCGGCGCGATGCAGAAGCGTCGTGGCGCGCCGCCGACGAATGGGTCGCGACACTCAGAACTCAGGTTTCCCGCTCGTGAAGCCGCTCGGGCCCTGATGGGCCGGTAACTTCGCAGGCGGAGGGATGGCAGAGCGGCCGAATGCGAGGCTCTTGAACAGCCTTGGACGAGAGTCCCGTGGGTTCAAATCCCACTCCCTCCGCTCCCTCGGTCAGGGAAGGAACGCCAGCCGGATGGCTGGGGCAAGGGGCAGTGGGCGGTCGCCTGAGGCGCCGTAGTTCACTGCATCTGGCACCAGATTTCGGAGGTACCACGTGCCGTTGGACGGACGGAAGACGGCCACGTCTGTCCTTCCGTCACCGTTGTAATCGCCCGGCACGGGCACATCACCTGAGGTGCCGTAGGCAACGGCGTCGGGCGACTGGCCCCGGAGGTACCAGGTGCTGTTCGACGGTCGGAACACGGCCAGGTCAGTGGTGTCGTTGCCGTCGTAGTCGGCCGGCACAGGGATGTCGTTGGACGCGCCGTACTGTTGGACGGTTTCGCCACCAGTGCTGCGGCGGATGAACCAAGTGCCATTGGATGGCCGGTAGACGGCGACATCGGCCTTGGCGTCTCCGTCGTAATCGGCGGGAACGGGAATGTCACCCCCAGTGCCGTATCCGACGGCGGTCTCGGGGCCGCCGGAGCTCGACTTGATGAACCAGGTGTTGGTCGAGGGACGGAAAACGGACAAATCGGTCTTGTTGTCACCGCTGAAGTCGGCAACGGCCTTGGTGGTCACGGGCGCGCTTGTCGGGGGCGGGATCAGCGTCGTAGTCCATGAGTACGTCGATGGGATACCCGCACCCCCGACTCCGGTGACCGTCACGCCCACGACCATGTCGGTCGCTGACGGGAAGCCGGGAAGGGTGGGGATGAACGTGATCACCGGACCGGGCCGCGAGTTGTTGACCGCCGCGGGCCCCCTGTACTCAATCGTCGTCGTAGTCGGCTGGCCGTTCACGGTCACCTGAACCTGCGCGTTGCTGAAGTCAGCGCCGTTGTTCTGCAGGCTCCAGCGGGAATACACCTTGTTGTTCGGCACGAATCCGCGAGGCGGCCACGAGATGAATCCGCTCGCCTCCCGCGTCGGTTGTGCGGCGCCGAACAGATTGGGTGGGTCGATCACGTAGAGCGCTGCGGACTTGGGGGGATTAGGCGCCGTGTTGCTCGGGATCGAGCCCGGTCCCATGCGAACCTGAGTCGGCTCGAGCATCCAGACCCGGTGGCCCACTGCGGTGTTATTGGCGCCGGGATCCTGGATCCAGCCATCAATGGCCTCGACGCCGGATATGCCGAGGTAGAGATTGGAGTTGTTTGCGCCTTTATCACCCGAGGTCGAGTAGCAAAGGTTGCCGGGCGCCGGGTCGTGACTCAAGAAGTTGTTGGCGGACATGATGAGCGCCGCGTTCTGGGCATCGGTCGTGAAGGTCGGGTCTTCGACGACGCCGTCGAGTACCCCGGCCATAGCCCGGTACCAGTTGACCCGATTCATCATGGCGGCCCGATGCCCGGCCGAGATCGTTCCCGCTTGGCAGCTGGCGACATTGCCGTTCCATGCCGGATCTGGCACGGGCGCGTTGAAGGTGTTCAGGTAGGCAGTAGCAACCGCCGACCTATTCGACGTGTCGATCCATCCTCTGGTCGCGGCAACCGCCGGCGGGGGCTCGCTCGGGAGCACCAGCGCAGTCACGGCAAGGAGGGGGGCGAGGGCAGCGAAGAGTAGGGCGCGGAATCTCCTCATGCCGTTTTTCCCTTCCTCAAAGTAAGTGACTCAAAACTGGGTCGGACATCGTATTCTTCGGTAGATCCGTCCTCAAAGGTTGAGCCGATGAGCCGCTGGTGTCCCTCGTGTCGCCGCCAATATGACGACGGACAACCGATGTGCACCGCCTGCCTCGTGGACCTCGTCGACGACTTGGCCGAGAAGGTGCGCTGTGGTCATTGCGAACGCGAGTGGTCGGCGTGGATGCAGTCGTGCCCGAACTGCCTCGGCGAGCTGCACCACGATCCGGCGCGCGTTGCAGAGGGGCTTGCCCACCTCATCGGATCCGGTATGCACTTGCCCCGCCCCGACGGCCGTCTCCCATTCGAGTCGAGCGCTGACTGCACCCTCAAGCGGGTCGCGCCGCGCAGCGGATTGATCTTCATTGGAACCGAGGGCTTCCTCGAGGCGACCGTGAAGAGTCGCGACGGCGCGGCCCGACCACCCATGTCATGCCAAGACATCGACGGCACGGTGCTGTTCGGGATGAGTCGCTACGAGGCCGCTGCGCACGCCCTCGTTGCGGTTGCACCGGACGGCGCGCCTATCGCTACCTATCTACGGGGAGGCGGCGCGCTCGACCCGACCATCGATATCCGCGACGAGACGAGCGCGCCGGTTGCTCGCCTCATACCCACACCAGGCACCACAGAATTCAACGTCGTCGAGACGGGCGGCGGCGTGCTCGCCCTCTGCAGTTCGGTCGACGACGAATCCGATTTGTGGGTCGACGACCATTGGTCGCTCCAGCACACCACCGACCGGCTACCACTTCAGCGCCTCGGCGCGATCGGCCTCGTGCTCGCCGCCAAGGCCCTCTTGGGTCGCGCCAACCCGGAGCGCCGGGGCCCCGACCCCCGCGCCATGGCGTACGGCTTTCCCGAGGTCGAATGAGCCAGGACCGTGTGCGAGACTTCGGATACCAGGAGAGGTGACCGAGTGGCCGAAGGTGATCGCCTGCTAAGCGATTAGGGGGCGTTGAGCCTCCTCGAGGGTTCAAATCCCTCCCTCTCCGCTCTTGTTGTGTCGCGAGACATCGGAGACAGATGTCTCGCGACATCGTAGACACCGCTAGGTCGAATCGATCGGTTGGTAGTCCTTCGCCGGGTCGATAACCAGGGCGCGTATGAGTTCACCGGTGTCGGCGTCGATGACCCGC
>DATLEI010000094.1:0-4178 GCA_035525375.1 Acidimicrobiales bacterium | reverse complement strand
TAGCGAGCAATCGCTCGGCTTCCGCGATTCGCTCGGTGAACTGCGGCGTCGTGACCTCGAGGTCTCGCATACCGGCGTGGAGCCGGTGGAGAGCGTCCGCGTATGCAGCGGGTGTAGGCCCCGGCGCCGCAACGTCTTCGTAGTAGGTCCCGAACGTCACTGCGAAGCCGTCGCGGTTCGTGGACCCGCCGCTCCAATCGCCCGTCGAGAGCCGCAACCGGGGACGTCTGGGGCTGTAAGTCATTGGACGACTGCGATCTCGAGCGTTTCCGCGTGCTGGCCGACCACCCCACACGGGCGAGAAGCCGCAAGGCAGGATGCGGACCTCGAGTTTGTTTGAGTTCTGGACGACAACGGCATGGTCAGCCGATTGGCCCGCCTCCCTTGGCGATCGACATGGCCGCCGTCACCCGTCCCACGAGTGGCGCGTCCGCGGCTCGATCGTGGCATGAGGCGAGCTGGGGTGCCCCCGGCTTGACCGCCCGCACACAATCGGCGTCCTGGTCCCAACGGCGCAGCCATCACAATGCCCGAAAACGCCGCCCAACACCGGGGTTGGGCTCTCCCCGTACCCTGCCCGGCGTGTCAACGCCGGCTGAAAGTTGACCCCCCTTTGCCGCGTGGGTTCCACCACTCGTCGCAACACCCCTGCTAATCGAGGGGCATGGAAATGGGACGACGAGGACGGAAGAGGCGGCTGGGTGTAGAGGACGAGTACTGGCGGCTCGTCCTGAGCGGGGTCGGGACCGTAGAGGCGTGTCGCCTCCTGCGCATTGGCCGCAAAACCGGCTATCGCTGGCGGGCTGAGCGAGGCGGACTCCCGCCCCTGCGCGTCTCTGAGGCAGTACGCGGCGCCCGGTACCTCTCCAGGTTCGAGCGTCAGCGGATCGCCTCCCTGTGCGCACAGGGCTTGGGTGTCCGTGAGATCGCCCGACGGCTCGGGCGGTCTCCATCGACGATCAGCCGAGAGTTGAGGCGCAACGTCCGACCCCACGACGGCGGCGTCTATGACGGTGACCTGGCCGATGCCCGAGCCCGAGAGCGCGCCGAGAGACGCCGGCCGGGCCGCCTGGCGATCGACGCCGAGCTGAAATCCCTCGTGCAGCAGAAGCTCGAGCAGTGGCCGTTGCGGCTGCCGGGACGGGCACGTTCGCCGTGGGCGTAGCGCTCACGGCCCAGGAACTCGGTGAGCTCGGCCTCCAGGGCGGTCTGGAAGAGCAGGCGTACGCCGACCCGGGCCACCTCTTCCAAGACCTCACCAAGGTCGCGGTCAGAGGCGAACAGGTCGTCGATGTCGGCGCGGATGCGCTCGAGGGGGGATACTCGCGTGGACACGGGTGTGGGTTCCTTTCTCTGCTTGCAAGGCTTCGAGAGGAACCTACGCCCGTCGTCTATTTACACCGGGGACCGACGCCACCGCCTTCGACAGCTCGCGTACCATCAGCCAACCGAACACCAGCGCACCAGGAGCGCACAGGGCCATGGCGAGAGGCCAGTGGTGGCCTATGCGAGAGAACATCAGACCGCCAAACAAGACCGTGGAGAGCGCTCCGAGGATGACCGAGACTGCTAGGGGATGGGAGAGCATCCAGGCGCTGCGCCTCTTCTGCGTCTCCGAGACTGGCCCTCGCCTGGCGGCGAACCCCGTTCGGGCCCACCATCGAGAGGGGGCAAGAGCAGGAAAGTCCGACGCCCACGTACAGAGCTCCGGTCATCCAGTCGTCGGCGAGAAGCTTCAGGATGCCACCGATCAACTCGAGTGAGCCGAGCAGCGAGCTGACCTGGCGGAAGGACGGGGGAAGTGCCCTGCTCACCGACGCCCGAAGCGAACGCCTACGCGATGACGTCTACGAGGCGATCCACGACGGATCCGCCGAGCAGTGGGCCGCCAGTAACGCATTCGGCCTTCAGCGTGCCCATCGGGCACAGAGCCGGCGACCAGGGCGACGTGCAGATGACCGAGCGTCAGTCCTCATCGGCCCGTCAAGATCGGGGATGGTGTGTGCAGTATGCATCGGCTTGCGGGACGACCGGGAGCGCCGCCGGCTCATCGATGAATCCGAGGCCGAGTTCCTTTCAAGAGCTGACCCAGAGCGAAAGTCATATCAGTTGTCGGAAGAGGCCCGGCGCCCTTGACGACTGAATACCCGAAGTGATGATCTGTGGCACAGGTACTTGCTCATGGATCGGTTGGCCCCTGAGGATAAGGGCCGGTGGAGGTGGTATTGGTGATGAAGCGGGGCAACTCGCGTGTCTCGGCCGTGATCGTGGGTGCCGCCCTGACGGCCAGCGTGGTCGCTGGCGTCGCCTTTGCGCAGACGGGTACGACGACGGTCATCACCTCGTGTGTTGAGAAGAGCGGCAACGTCCGTATCGTTGGCAGCGCCGAAGCCTGCAAGCAGAACGAGACGCCGCTTTCCTGGAATGAGACGGGGCCAGCCGGCCCGGCCGGCGCCAAGGGTGACACGGGTCCGGCCGGTCCCATTGGTCCTGCGGGTCCGGCTGGGCCTGCCGGCCCCACCGGCGCCAAGGGCGACACGGGTCCGGCCGGTCCCGCCGGTCCGCAGGGCGTGCCCGGGGTGTCGGGGAGAGTGACCGTGAGCGCGACCAGCGTCGTCGACGCGAGCGATTTCAAATCGGCAATCGTGTATTGCCCCGTCGGGACGCGCGTTACCGGGGGCGGGGCGATGATCTTCACCGGGTCGCCGAACAACATCGCGACGGGACAGCCAACCGCCATTATTGGGTCCGATCCACACGAGTTCTTCGACCCCGACACGGGTCGTCAGTCCGGTTGGAGGGCCTTCGCCAGGGAGTCGTCTGCCTGGGACGTTGGTTGGGGAATCGAAGTCGAGGCGATCTGCGCCAACGTCTCGTAGCGAAAGAGGCTCCGCGGGGGCAGCTCGATTCTGTGCCTACATCGATTTCGGCGACCTTCGGTCTCAGTACGTCAAACAACCCGGGGGCCGCCCACAGGTCGGACACGCCCGCAGGAGGTCGCAAATCACGTGGACGAAGCTGGGATCGGTACGACGGTCGTCGGGGTGGGAGTCGTGGTGACGGTGCAACGGGTGTGCCAAGGCGCACACCCAGTCGTACTTGGAGACTCCCCGACCGGTTCTCGCGTTTAGGCGCGGCGACTGCGAGCAAGGGGGCGACTGCGACCTCAACGACGCCCGCTCCCAACTTTGAGACCCGAATCGCCAGGCCCACCGGGACCAGCGGGTTCGACGGCGGCGGAGCGGTCTCGCCCGACGGCACGACTCTCGCCGTGTTGGTCGGTGCCGACACCACCAGCACCCGACGGCCGACCTGGTCATCGTCGACCTGCGACCCGCAAAGGTGTCGGGACCGATCCGCGGAGGGCACAGGTCGTGAACCCGTAGGCTCGGCTGCCTGGTCGCCTTCGGGGAGGTCGCTGTTCTTCCGTGGGCTGCAGGTGCCACGATACGCAGTGTGAGTGACGCGGGCGCTTCGGGATTCCCGATGTGATTCTGGCGGCACTTGCCGAGGTCAATACGGCGGTGAACGAGAACTGGAGAGTCGACCGCCTGCTCCCCGGCGGTTGGCAGAAGGGCGCTTGGCTGCTCCGAAACGGTGCCAGCGAGCACGCTGTCCTCAAGCTGCACCTGGTTGAACAGGAGCGGGTTGTTGCCCCGAGAGCCGCATCGAGCTCGCTCGCTCCCATGGCTGGCCGACGCCGGCTTGGCTGGCAATCGGACGAATGCGCAACGGCGGCGTGTGGGTCTTGCAGGAATACGTGGCAGGACGAAGGCCCGAGCGCCTCGACGCACGGGTGGCGGCCGGCTGACCAAGGCGCTTGACGTCCAGGTGGGCCTTGGCGACGGCACCGACGGCTGGGGTGAGTGGGCCTGCGGCGTTGTCTTCGAGGACTGGTCGGGCTACCGGGCCAGGGTGATCGCCGGCTTTCCCGGCGGTGGGGAGATCGTCCGGCGTGTGGATGCACTCGCAGCAACCTGCGCGGGTGGCAGCGGCCGAGTCTGATCTGGTGCACGGCAACTTCGGCCTCGTCAACGCCATCGACGATGGGAAGCGAGTCTGGCTCGTCGACGCTCACCACCTCGGCTCCGGTCCGGTGGCATATGACCTCGCCGAGGCAGTGGTGAGCGCGTCGGCACGAGCCTCGGTGACGGCAGCCGGAGTCGAGATGCTTTGGC
>DATLEI010000072.1:0-4122 GCA_035525375.1 Acidimicrobiales bacterium | reverse complement strand
CCTGGTGGGTGGCGGCCACGGTGTCGCTGGCGGTATTGGGCCTGCTCCTACTGCGCCTGGCCCCGGCGGTGATGGCTGCCTCGCTGGCGGTCGCCCGCCACGACGCCGCCTCCGCTGCGGGCTGGGGGCTGGCGGTGGCGATCGGGCTCCCGATCGCATCGGTCGCCGTGTTGCTGACCCTGGTGGGAATCCCGCTTGGGCTGCTCGGCCTCCTCTCCCTGGCCCTCCTGTACTCGCTGGGGCATGTCGTGGCCGCCCTGGTCCTCGGACGCTCGATTGTCAAAGAGCCCACCACCGTTTACCTGTCCTTCCTGGTCGGGCTGGCCATCCTTCGAGTCGTCGGTCTGGTTCCGGCCGTCGGGGGACTGATCACGTTCCTCGCCTCGGCGTTCGGCATCGGTGCGCTTGTCATCGCCGGACGGCGGGCCGCTCGACGTCCGCCTACGCCGATCGTCTCGGAGCCCGTCCGGCCGGCACCCTCGACCGTCGGCGCGTAGCGATACGCCGTACACGTGCAAGTGACCATTTCCAGCCGCTCAGATCGGCTGGGCCTGAGCGGCCCAGCGAGGAGGAGAGTCTGATGTTCGCCAAGCTCGGAGCCTGGTGCCACGACCGTCGGAGGCTCGTCCTCGGGATCTGGCTGGCGTTGCTGGTGATCGGCGGCGGTCTTTCGAACGCCGTGGGCAGCGCGTTCCGCGACGAGTTCAACCTTCCGGACGTGGAGTCGAAGTCCGGCTTCGACATCCTGGACGAGAACTTCGGGGGGCAGGGCACCGGTCAGCGGGGCACCATCGTGTTCCGCGCCGAACAGGGTGTGCAGGACCCGGCGGTCCGTCAGGCCATGCAGGGCCTCTTCGACAAGGTGGTCACCATCGAGGGCGTCGACCGGGTGGAGAGCCCGTACGGCCCCGAGGCCGCCCAGCAGATCGCCTCCCGGGGGCCCGACGCGGGCAAGATCGCCTTCGCGAACGTCGAGATGCCCGAGGACATGGACTTCGCCCGCGGCTTCGAGATCCGCAAGGAGATCGCCGCCGGCGCCCCCCGGATCGACGGTCTACGGGTCGAGTACGGGGGAGCGATCTTCGCCGAGTTCGAGGAGCCATCCTCCGAAATTCTCGGCGTCGCCTTTGCCGTGGTTATCCTCATCGTCGCCTTCGGATCGGTGCTGGCCATGGGCCTGCCCGTAGGTGTGGCGCTGTTCGGCATCGGCATCGGCACCACCATCATCACGCTGCTCAGCAACGTCCTGTCGCTGCCGGACATCACCACGTTCCTCGGAATCATGATCGGGCTGGGAGTCGGCATCGACTACGCCCTGCTGATCTCCACGCGCTACCGGGAACAGTTGCGCGCCGGGCACACCATCCGGGACTCCGTCGCCATCGCCATCGACACCGCCGGGCGGTCGGTCACCTTTGCCGGCGTGACCGTTGTCATCTCGCTGCTGGGCATGCTCGTCATGGGCGTGGCCTTCATCCAGGGCGTGGCCATCGGCGCCGCGTCCGTCGTGGCCGTGACTGTCGCCGCCTCCATCACCCTGCTCCCCGCCCTGCTGGGCTTCGCCGGCGAACGGATCGAGCTGACCCGCTGGCGGGGGCTGATCGCCGCCGGCCTCGTCGCCGTTGCCCTCGTGGGGGTGGGCCTGAAGGTCACGCCGCTCGTCATCGGGGTGCCCTTGGCCGTGATCGTCCTCATCGCCGGCTTCTTCGTTGGCCCGCTGAAGCAAGAGGTGCGTCGCAAGCCCCCCAAGCCGCTCGAGCAGACGCCGGCCTATCGCTGGAGCCACCTCATCCAGCGCCGCCCGTGGCCCGCGGCGATCACCGGTGCGCTCATCCTGGTCCTTCTGGCGGTGCCTGTTTTCCGCCTCCGCCTGGGATTCTCCGACGAAAGCAACTACGCCGACGACACCACCACCAAGCAGGCCTACGAGCTGTTGGTGACCGGCTTCGGTCCTGGCTTCAACGGCCCGCTCATCCTGGCCGCCGGCCTGCCCAGCGGCGCCGACCCCGCCCGCCTCCGCGCGGTCACCGACGCCGTGCGCGCCGATTCGGGCGTCGCGTTCGTGTCCGACGCCCAGCTGAACGACCCTTCCCGGCCGACGGCCGTCCTGTGGAACCTCGTACCGGCGACCGGGCCCCAGGACCAGGAGACGACCGCCCTGCTCAAGCGTCTTCGCGGCGAGGTGCTGCCCCGCGCCGAGGCGACGGCAGGCGTCGACGTGGTCGTGACCGGGACGGTGGCGGTCAACAACGACTTCTCCAACTTCCTCGAGGCTCGACTGCCGTTCTTCTTCCTGGCCGTGCTGGCGCTGTCGTTCTTCCTGCTGATGGTCGTGTTCCGGTCCCTGCTGGTGCCGCTCAAGGCGGTCATCATGAACCTGCTGTCGGTCAGCGCCGCCTACGGGATCGTGGTCGCCCTGTTCCAGTGGGGTTGGCTGAGCGACCTGACAGGCGTCCAGCCCGCGCCCATCGAGCCGTGGGCACCGATGATGCTGTTCGCCATCGTCTTCGGGCTGTCGATGGACTACGAGGTCTTCTTGCTCTCGAGAGTGCGGGAGGAGTGGCGCCGCACAGGTGACAGCCGCACGTCCGTCGCCGACGGCCTGGCCGCCACGGCCAAGGTCATCACCGCCGCCGCAGCCATCATGGTCTTCGTCTTCGGCAGCTTCATCCTCGAGCAGGACCGGGTGGTCAAACTCATGGGAGTGGGGCTGGCCACGGCCATCTTGCTGGACGCCACCATCGTCCGCATGCTCCTCGTGCCAGCGACCATGGAGCTCCTGGGCGACCGGAACTGGTGGCTGCCCCGCTGGCTCGACCGCGTCCTCCCCAACGTCGAGGTCGAGGGCCATGCCGTCCCCTCCGGCGGCGAGGAATCTCGAGAGGACGAGCCTCAGCCCGTCGGCAGGACAAAAGCCAACGCGTAGCCATCTCCGCGACAACCGCCGATGGCGTCACCCAACGGCCGCAGTCCCCACCCTTCAGCCGGCGCACGGTCGGTTCCCAACCGTACAAACGAAGGAGACGACATTGGATACTCGGAGAATTGGACGGATCTTCGGCTGGTGGTTCCTAGGCACCTTCATCACCAGCATCCCGGCCCGGCTCCTCTTCGTCGATGGACTTGGTGCGAGCTGGAACGACATGCGCTTCATCCCTGGGACCGGTTCTGAGACGAGCCTGCAACTCGGCGCCATCCTCGAGTTCGCGCTGATCGTCGCCAACATCGCGACCGCAGTCGTCATCTACCCGCTTGTGAAGCGACAGAGTGCAACCGTCGCGCTCGGATACGTCACCGCTCGCATCATGGAGTCGGCCTTCATCGCGATCGGTCTCCTGAGCATCATCTCGGTCGTGAGCGTGAATGACGCTCTGGCCGGGGCTAGTGGCGCCGAGGCCGCCGCGCTCGCCGCACAAGGCAGTTCCCTGGTGTCTACCTACGAATGGGCCTTCCTGTTTGGGCCGGGACTCGTTGTGGGCTTCGGGAACGGCTTGATGCTGGGCTACCTGATGTACCGCTCCGGCCTCGTGCCTCGCCGTATGGCGATATTGGGTCTCGTCGGTGGCCCCATGCTGATCCTCTCCTTCGTGCTGATCATGTTCGGTGCTTACGACAACGGGCAGGGACCTGCCGCCCTGATGGCACTGCCGGAGATCGCTTGGGAGGCGTCGCTCGGTATCTACGCGGCGTGGAAGGGCTTCAGGCCGAGCCCGATCGCCACGCCAGGTGGCGGGGGCATAGCCGAGCCAGCCGGGGCGCCTTTCGCGTTCACCAGCTAGGCGCCTGACAAGTGACTCGCTTTGGGTCGCACTGCCATGCGTGGGCGGACCGCGGCCATGCGGCTCGGGAAGCCGTTGAGCGTCCGGCGCGAACCATTCGTAGCCGTAGCAAGGGTCGATACTCGGTCAGCGCCCCTTTTGTAAGCCCGCCCGTGGCGTAGAACTGCTGACATCGTCCTGCGCATCGGCGCTGACACCGGTCTGCAAGCCGACACGTCGTCTGGTTTCCGCTGACATCTTGGCTGCGTCTGACATGGGGGACTTCCGTCAAGTGGGATCGAATAGCGGCTGCTCGACTTGACATAACCTGCATTATGGGCGGCAAACAGCAAGGAGCTGCACT
>DATLEI010000041.1:0-68026 GCA_035525375.1 Acidimicrobiales bacterium | reverse complement strand
GGGCTCTTCGGGCATGAGCTCGACGTCGACGAGCCCGGGCCAGGGCTTCACTTCACGAGAGAGGAGGGGGAAGTCCTTGCGCATCGGGAAGCCCTCGAACTCGCCGGGGAGGTACAAGTGCTGAAGGCCGGGGTGACCGGTGAAATCGAAGCCGAACATCTCCCACGCTTCGCGCTCGTGCCAGTCCGCGCCGGCGTAGATATCGGACCAGGTGGCGATGCTCGGATTCTCGTCGTCGAGATCGGCCTTCAGGGTGACGCCAAGGTGCCGGCGCGTGGAATACAGGCGGCCGAACACCTGGAAACGGGTGTCACCGCCGGCATGGCCCGTTTGGATGAGACCAGCGGCACCGGCTTCGACCCGCTCCTCCGCGTTCACTTCCTGGGCAGTCTCCTCCTCGACAACCGCCTCAACCGCGTCGGCCGACCCCTCGTCGCCAACGTCGACTGCAGCGACTCCGGCCTTCGGGTTCGGTGAAGTCGACGGCATCCAGTCGATGCCAGACAGGAAGCAGAAATAGTCGAACCCGATCGACTTGCAGGCCTCGGCCGCGGCGCGCCATGCATCGGGCCGAACGCGCACCCAGAGGTCGCGCCGGAGCTCCTCAGACGCCACGATGCCGTCGCCAAGCACACCTGTGAGCTCGTCAAGCAAGAGGGTCTGCGCCGAAGGCGGCGCGGCTTCCTCCGGCTCAGGTTCGGCCTCGGGCGCCTCTGCGGCGTCCGCGCCGGTGGCGTCGCTAGGTGACGACAATGGGTTCTCCCCGCCAGCGTTCGGCCATGTCCTCACCTTGGATCTTCTGCTGGAGCAACACGATGCCCTCGAGCAGGGCCTCCGGCCGGGGAGGGCAACCGGGAACGTAGACGTCCACCGGGATGATCTGGTCGACACCCTTGGTGACCGAGTAGGAGTCCCAGTAGGGGCCGCCGCAGTTGGCGCAAGCACCCATGGAGATGACGTACTTGGGATCTGGCATCTGCTCCCAGAGCCGGCGAATGGCCGGCGCCATCTTGTCGGTGACCGTGCCGGAGATCACGACGAGGTCGGCCTGACGGGGACCGGCCGGGAAGGGAATCACCCCGAGACGCATCACGTCGTACCGGGGTGACCCGAAGGCGGCGCCCATCTCGATCGCGCAGCAGGCAAGGCCCCATTGGTAGACCCAGAGCGAGTACTTGCGGCTGTAGTTCAGGAGGTGCGTGAGCGGCTTAAAGGCACGCTTGGAGAAAACGCCCCGCTCGACTAGACCCAACGAAGCACTCCTTTGCGCCATGCGTAGAGAAGGCCAAGGGCCAGGATCCCGATGAAGATCGTCATTTCGACGAGCCCGAATACGTCGAGGGCCTCGAGGCGGACGGCCCAAGGGAAAATGAACACGGCCTCGACATCGAACATGACGAAGAGAAGCGCGAACACGTAGTAGCGGATCTGCGTCTGGCTCCAACCCGAGCCGACCGGATCGACCCCGCACTCGTAGTTGATGTACTTCTGGGGCTGGGCGTGATTGGGACGGATAGCTCGCGCCATGCCAAGCATCGCCCCGACCATGAAGACTGCCGCGCCGGCGAAGATGGCGACGGTGAGGTACTGGTGCAGGAAAGCCGACACGGCGCTGACAGTAGTGAAGCCGCTCCCACTGTGCCAAGACCACCGCCCCCTTAAGCCCGCCGGGCGACGAACTGGTGACGGTTATTGCTCCCATACAGCAATAGGTGTCACCAGTTCGCTGGGGGACTGCTCTGGGGTTAGATCAGGAGGCGGAGGAAGGCGGCGTCGCGGGCGAAGTCGAAGACGACCTGCGGGAGGAAGCCGACTACCACAGTGAAGGCGAGCGCAATCCCGAGCGCGAGGCCGGTTCCGACCGGCATCGGCGCGCGCGTCACCGCCTCCTCGGAATCGGCGCCCATGTACATCACGACGATCAGGCGCAGGTAGACGAAGGCGGCGATGACTGCGGCGAGCATGGCCACAATGGCGATTGCGTACGAGTGCGTCTCGACTGCGGCCGAGATCACGTAGAACTTGGCCAGGAAACCCGATGTCAGCGGAATCCCTGCCTGGGCCAGCAGGAACACGGTGAAGACAAATGCCAGCCCGGGGCTCGACCGAGCCAGGCCTTTGTAGGAGTCGATGCTGTGGCTCCCGTCGCCGCGCCGGCCGATAACGGTGATCACGGCGAAGCTCCCCAGGATCATGAACGTGTAGGCCAACAGGTAGAAGAGGGAGCCGGCCAGGCCTCGATCGGTGGCGGCCTGGAGGCCGACGAACACATAGCCGGCGTGCCCGATCGACGAGTAGGCAAGCATCCGTTTCACGTCGGACTGGACAACCGCCAGCACTGATCCGACGATCAGGGTCAACACCGCGACGGCCCAGATGATCGGTCGCCAGTCGAGCAGTAGCGGTTGTGTGTAAAAAGCCGTAAGGAAGATTCGGAGGAGGGCGGCAAAACCGGCAGCCTTGGCCGCTGCGGCCATGAACCCGGTGACCGGGGTCGGCGAGCCCTGGTAAACGTCGGGCGTCCACATGTGGAATGGGACGGCAGCCACCTTGAAGCCGAGTCCGACGATGAGGAAGGCGATGCCTCCGAGGAGAAGCCCCGACGTCGCGGTGTCGTTGCGTACGAATGCACCGATCCAGCTGAGGTTGGTCGACCCGGTCGCGCCGTAGACCAGGGCGACGCCGTACAGAAAAAAGGCCGACGAAAACGCGCCGAGCACAAAGTATTTGATTGCCGCCTCTTGCGATTCGGCGCGCCTGCGGTTGTACCCGGCCAGCACATACAGGGCTATGGAGAGGATCTCGAGTCCAAGGAAGACAACGATGAGGTCGTTGGCCATCGCCATCAGGATTCCGCCCGAAGCCGACAGCAGCATCAGCACGTAGAACTCCGGCGCATCCATGTGCTCCCGCCGCAGGTAGCCGTCAGCCAGAAGTGCACCGAGCACGACCGCGCTGCAGACGACCACGGTGAAGAAGACGCTGAATCCATCGATCACGAGCGCGCCGGCGACGGCCAACTCTGGCGCGCCGCCCGGACCACCGACCCGGTCCCAAATGAAGGCGGAAGCCACGAGCCCGCCGAGCCCTAGCGCAACCGTCATGGCCGAGTAGAGCCAAGCAATCTTGCGGCCCCTGAAGAAGGTGCCGGCCATGAGAACGACCAGCGCGCCGCCGATGAGGATGAGGAGAGGCGTGAGCTGACGCCACTCGACGTTCGGGACCCGTATCACCGCCTCCACTAGCGACCCTCCCCTTCAGCCACCTCGGGCTGGTGGTAGTCGGAGTGGCGCTCGACGTGGGTGATGAGGTCACGGACCGAAGGCTCGATGCGGTCGAGCACGGGCTTGGGATACACGCCGAGGAACACGATCAGGCCGACGAGCGGCAACATCAGCGCCCGCTCGCTCCACGCCATCTCCGGGAAGGTCACGTTCTCGCCTTCAGGCTTCCCGTGGAAGACGCGTTGATACGACCACAGGAGGTACAGCGCAGCGAGGATTACACCAACCGTGGCCACGACCGCCCACCACCGATGCACGACAAAGGTGCCGAGAAGGATCAGGAACTCACCGACGAAACCGTTGAGCCCGGGGAGCCCCACTGACGAGAGCATCACCACCATGAAGACGCCGGCAAAGAGCGGTGCTGACTTCTGCAATCCTCCCAGCTCGGAGATCTGCCGGGTGTGACGGCGCTCGTAAATCATGCCGACAAGGAAGAAGAGTGCTCCGGTTGAAAGGCCGTGGTTCACCATCTGGATCACGCCGCCCTGCAACGCCTCCGTTGTGAGAGCAAACGTGCCGAGCACAATGAACCCGAGGTGGGCGACCGAGGAGTAGGCCACCAACCGCTTGAGGTCCTTCTGGACTGTGGCGACGACCGCGCCGTAGATGATGCCGATGACGCCGAGGGTGAGAAAGAACGGCGCCAGCTCGACGACGGCGTCGGGGAACAGGTAGAGCCCGAAGCGAAGGAAGGCGTAGGTGCCTAGCTTGAGCATGACCGCAGCGAGGATGACCGACCCGCCAGTCGGCGCTTCGGTGTGAGCGTCGGGAAGCCACGTGTGCACGGGAAAGATCGGCACCTTGATGGCGAAGGACAACGCGAACGCCAGGAAGACCCAGCGTGCCGTGCTCTCTGCCAAGGACTGATCCTGAGCAAGGGTGACAACGTCGAAGGTGAGGACGCCCGTCGCCTGCGCGTGCAGGAACACCAGGACCAGGATCCCCACGAACATGAGCGCGGAGCCGGCCATCGTGTACAGGAAGAACTTGAGGGCGGCGTAGATCCGACGGTCGTATCCCCAACCGCCGATGAGGAAGTACATCGGGACGAGGACGATCTCCCAGCAGACGAAGAACAGGAAGAGGTCGAGGGCGAGGAAGACGCCGATACACCCCGCCTCCAGCAGCAGCATCCACGCGGTGTATCCCCTGGGGTCGTGGTGGATCTTCGGCCCGATGATCGCCAGCGGGAAGAGGATGCCCGACATCACTACGAGGAAAATCGAGATGCCGTCGACGCCGACCTTCCAGGAGATGCCCCACTCCTTGATCCACACGTGCTGGGACATGTACTGGAACGAACCGACACCCGATTGGAAGTCGATGAGCAACGCGACGCTGAGCAACCCGACGAGGACGGCAATGCCGAATCCCACCCATCGGGCATAGCGCGCCGGCTGCACGAGGGCGACGACCCCGGCACCAACGGCGGGGACGACGACGAGGGCGGTGAGGATGGGGAAGTCAGACATCAAATTCCGACCCGGCTCACCATGTAGGCGAGCAGGAGTACCGCGCCGGCCGCGATCACGAGTGCGTAGTTGCGGACGTAGCCGGTTTGCACCGAGCGCAGCCGCCCTCCCCCGAGTCGCACCAACCCGGCGACACCGTTCACCGCGCCGTCGATGATGCGCTTGTCAAAGACATAGGCGCTGAAGTCGGCAAGGACTCGTCCTGGCTTCTCCACGACACTGGCATAGAGGGGGTCGACGTACCACGCGCGCCGGAGAACCAAAGGCTCCATCGCCTCCTGGCGCAGTTTGTGCCCGAGGTAGACGAGCCAGGCGATGCCCATGCCGACGAAAACAAGTGCGACGGCCGTCAGGGCAAGCGCGAGCTCGGTGTCGCCACCAATGGTCAGCTCGTGGAGCCGGTCACCGAGAACCGGCTCGAGCCAGCTGTGCAGGAACTCCCATCCGTGGAAAGGCAGATTGAGAAGGCCACCGAAGGTGGCGCCGACGGCGAGCACAACGAGCGGCACCCACATTGTCCAGGGTGACTCATGGGGCTTCATGTCCCCATGGGCGCCGTGCGCCTCAGCGCCATCCTTCCAGCGCTCGTCGCCGAAGAACACGAGGAAGACCTGGCGGCCCATGTAATAGGCGGTCAGGCCGGCGGTGATGAGCCCGATGATCCACAGCGGGAGCGACTTGTCCCAGGCGTTGGCCAGGATGTCGTCCTTCGACCAGAAGCCTGCGAACGGGGGAACACCCGAGATCGCCAACCAGCCGACAATGAAGGTCGAGCTGGTAATCGGCAACCATTTTCGGAGCCCGCCCATCTTCTTCATGTCCTGCTCGTCGTGCATCCCGTGGATCACGGAGCCGGCGCCGAGGAAGAGCAGGGCCTTGAAGAAGGCGTGGGTGATCATGTGGAACACGGCCGCTACGTACGCGCCGCAGCCAACCGCCAGGAACATGTAGCCGAGCTGGGAGACAGTCGAATAGGCGAGGACTTTCTTGATGTCGTTCTGGGCGCAGGCGATGGTTGCGGCGAAGAACGCGGTGAGGACGCCGACCCACGCGATGATTGACAGCGTCGTGTCACCGGCGACACCCAGGATGGGGTTTATCCGCACCATGAGGAAGACGCCCGCCGTCACCATGGTCGCGGCGTGGATGAGGGCGGATACCGGCGTGGGGCCTTCCATGGCATCGGGGAGCCAGATGTAGAGCGGGAGCTGCGCCGACTTACCTGTCGCGCCGAGGAACAGCAACAGCGCTATCGCTGCCGCGGTGCCGCTCGACACGACGGTGAGCCCAGGACCGAGCACGTCGGCGTACTGGAGCGAACCGAACGTGGCGAAGATGAGGAACATGGCGACCATGAACCCGAAGTCGCCGACCCGGTTGACAATGAACGCCTTCTTACCGGCGGTCGCCGCAGCCGGTCGCTCGAACCAGAACGAGACGAGGAAGTAGGAGCATGCGCCGACGCCTTCCCATCCAAGAAACGTCAACAGGAAGTTGTCGGCCAGCACAAGCATGAGCATCGAGAAGGCGAACAGGTTGAGGTAGACGAAGAAGGTCGCGTAGCGGTCGTCGCCGTGCATGTAGCCGATCGAGTACAGGTGAATCAGGGTGGCAACGCCCGTCACGAACAACGCCATCGCCATCGACAGCGGATCTACAAGGAAGCCCACGTCGACATTGAGACGGCCGGCCGGCACCCAAGAGAAAAGGGTGTGGACGTAACTGCGATGCTCCTCAGAACGATCGAGCAGGCCGACGAATACGACGACTGTCGCGATGAACGAGCCTCCCATCATGGCGGTTGCGAGCCATCCGGCTTTGGGATCGCCAAGGCGCCGGCCCGCCAGTAAAAGAACGGCGAAACCGGTGAGCGGGAGCGCAGGAATTAGCCATACCGCTTCAAGCACGGCGGGTAGTCTCGCCTGCGGCGCGCCCCGGCACAATTACCCCGGGCGTCCCCGTCGGCACGCCGAGGATTGCGGCTTGGGTGTCGCTCTGCGACGCCCAAGCCGCAAACGTTCCGCTCAGCCGCGAAGGAGAGACGCGTCGTCAGCCGTCGCGCCGGGTCTGCGCCGAAAGATGTTCACGATGATGCCCAATCCGACAACGACCTCGGCGGCGGCGACAACGAGCACGAAGAAGACGACGGACTGACCGCCGACGTCGTCGAGCTTGCGGGCAAAGGTGACGAAGGTGAGGTTGACCGCGTTGAGCATGAGTTCCACGCACATGAACATCACGAGGACGTTGCGGCGCACGAGCAGCCCGACGGCGCCGATCGTGAAAAGGATGGCGGCCAGCGACAGATACCAAACCCCGGGCACCGTCATGGAGACACCGCTTGGCTCTCGTCGGCAAACGCGTCGCTCTCAGGGTCGATGCCCTCTTCCTCGTTTTCCCTCGTACGGCGCGCCAGCACGACCGCGCCGACGACGGCGATCACGAGGAGAACGGAGGTGACCTCGAAGGCCAAGAGGTAACGGGTGAACAGCGACTCGGCCAACTTCGACACGTTGGAGCCGGGGCCGCTGGCGATGCCGCCAACCGACCGCTCACCGGCGTCGAGATCGGAACGGGCCAGCAGCAACACACCCGCCACGCCGAGTGCGGCGGTGATCGCCGCGAGCGGTCGCTGGCCTTTCAGCGGTTCGTAGCGGAGGTCTTCGGACCGGTCGACACCGAGGAGCATGATCACGAAGAGGAACAGCACCACGATCGCGCCGGCGTACACGATGACTTGCACTGCGGCGAGGAAATGCGCCTGCTGGGCGACGAAGAGCACGGCAACGCCGAACAGGGTCATCACCAGCATGAGCGCCGAATGCACTGGATTGGCCGCGAGCACAACCCCAAGCCCACCGGCGAGGGTGGCTGCGCCGGCGATTGCGAATATCGCCCAATCCATTAGCTGGCGCCTCCGGCGCTCCCGGGCGGGGCCCCAACCCCGCCCTCCTCCGTTGCGGCGGGGGCCCCTTCCCCGCCGCCGGCCGTTCGCATCTCACCAGTTTGGCCCTTCTCGGGGGGGCGCACGCCGAACCCGCGCTCGCCGGACCAAGCCACCTTGCCCTCATACGCAGCCGAACCGGAGGGCGACGTGGCCCGCATCCAGGCCGAGGTGTTCTTGGCGTCGCCCTCGCGCCAGTCCTCCCAGGGAAGCTTCTGGGGTTGGCCTTCGTCGTCGACCAGCAACTCCTCGCGGGTGTAGATGGCGTCGTCGCGATTGGTGAACGAGAACTCGAACACCTTCGACTCGGTGATCGCCTCAGTCGGGCACGCCTCGACGCAAAGGTCACAGTGGATACAACGCAAGTAGTTGATCTCGTAGACGAAGCCGAATCGTTCCCCAGGAGACACCGGCGCCTCCGGGGGATTGTCCTTCCCCCGGACGTAGATGCAGCGCGCCGGGCAGACGCCGGCGCAGAGCTCGCACCCGATGCACTTTTCCATCCCGTCCTCGTACTTGTTCAGCACGTGACGGCCGTGGAAGCGCTCTGGCTTGGGCCGCTTCTCGTCGGGATACCGGTTGGTGACCGGCTTGTGCATCTGCTTGAGCGTCACCCGAAATCCGTCCAGGTATCCCACTGGCTCAGGCCTCCTGCATCTGCGGTCGGGACTCATTGTCGTCGTCGGGCATGTCGGTGGGAGGCGAGGTGGGGGCAGGCGGCTTGGCGGTGGTCGACGGCTGCGTGCGCTCCCACGACAGCTCGGGCTTGGAGCCGACCTTCAGTGCGACCGCCAGCGCGGCCCACAGGAAGATACCGGTCGCGACGGCGACAGCGAAGGTGGCCGCCATGTTCCAGCCCTCGTCGCTAGCGACCTGCAGCGCAGCCACGAGCATCAGCCAGAACAGCGCAAGCGGGATGAGGCGCTTCCATCCGAGGTCCATCAACTGGTCATAACGAAGGCGAGGGAGGGTTGCGTGGAGCCAGACGTACGCAAAGAGGAACCCAACCAGCTTGAGCAGGAACCACACGATCGGCCACACCCAGGGCAGGAAGCTGATCTCCGGCCCGTTGGGCCCGCCGAGGAACAAAGTGACGGCTACCGCCGAGACCGTGATCGTGTTCATGAACTCGGCAAGGAAGAACAGGGCGAAACGAATCGACGAGTACTCGGTGTGGAAGCCGCCGACGAGTTCTTGCTCGGCTTCAACGAGGTCGAAGGGCGCCCGGTTGGTCTCCGCCGTTGCCGCTATGACATAGATCACAAATGGCACCAGGCCCAGGGTCCACACGTTCCAGTTCCAGACGGCTTGGTCGACGTAGATGTCGTGGGTCGAGAGCGACCCGGCGGCGACAACAGCGGTCACAACGGCAAGGCTGATCGCCGTCTCGTAGGACACCATCTGCGCCGTCGCCCGCACTGAGCCCAGGAGCGGGTACTTCGAGCCCGATGACCACCCGGCCAGCATCACCCCGTAGACAGCGATCGACGACATCGCGAGCAGCACAAGAACGCCCACAGGCGGATCTGCCAGCTGGAGGTAGGTGTCGTGGCCGGCGATGCGCACAGTTCCGCCGAAGGGGATGACGGCGAACGCGGCAAATGCGGGCACCAGCGAGAGGTACGGCGCGAGTTTGAAGACGCGCCGGTCGGCCTTCTCGGGCAGCAGATCCTCTTTGAAGAACAGCTTGATGCCATCGGCCAGGGTCTGCAGGATGCCGATGGGCCCAGCCCGACTCGGCCCGATACGGCTCTGCATCCCGGCGATGACCTTTCGCTCGAACCAGATCATCATCAGGACCGACAGCAGCATCAGAATGAAGACGACGACGACCTTGCCGAGCATGATCAGCACGACAGTCAGGCTGAGGCTCTCGTTGAGAAGCGGGTCACCCATCGCTGGCCTTTCGAGCGCTCGGGCGCTTCACATTCTCGATCCGCACGTCGGTGACCTGCGCGTTGACATCGACAAGATCGGCCGCGCCGTCGCCCGGTTGGTTGAAATCGATGACGGCCGAGCCCCGTGGGACGCGGTCATCGAGCGCGGCTTCGAGCACGAGGGCGGCCCTACTCGAGCTGACCCGTACGAGATCACCCGGCCGCACCGCAAGCCGGGAGAGGTCGCGAGCACAGGCCCGGATGCGGGTGACGGTGGCCAGGGGCTTCAGCGACTCGGAGTGCTGCACCAGCGCACCGGCGTCGTACAGCGAGCGGGAGGTCACCAGGCGCAAGGAGTATGCGTCAGGCGCGTGCGGCGCTGGCATCGGTTCCACCCCGGCGAACGAGATAAGCGGGATGGTGGGTGCGAGCGAGGAACCGTCGCTCGCGGTCAAGTCTCCGATGCTCTCGGGCGCGCCGACAGGCCCGGCGTCGGGCTCTGAGCGCGGCAACAACGTTTCGCCCTGAGCCTCAGCCGCGTTGACCTCGATCGACTCCATCGGATCGGAGACATCCCCAACATCGACGATGCTTTCCTGAGGTGGGAAGGCGACTTCGGGGGGCTCGGGCTCCTGATGGGGCTCGGCCAAAGGAACGACGAAACCGTCACGGTTCTCCCGCTTGGCCAGGCGCGCCGGGTTCACGCCCGCGTAGGCCGGCGCGACCCGCTCGATCTCCGTCGCAATTCCATCGATGGACTCGAACCCGAGGTCGCCGCCCAGCAACGAGGCCAACTCGGTTGCGATCATCCAGTCAGGGCGCGCCGTACCCGGCGCGGTCACCTTCTGTCCGAGGCGGGTGACCCGTCCCTCCATGTTCGTGGTCGTGCCCGGGCGTTCGGCATAGGTAGCCGCGGGCAGCACGACATCAGCGTGAATGGCCGAATCGGTTAGGAACGTGTCGACGACGACAGTGAACCCGACACCGGCAAGCCCTCGGCGCGCCAGAGTTCGGTCAGGGAAGTCGGCCATGGGATTCGCGCCGATGAGCACAAGGCCTTGCACCTGGTTGGTGGCCGCGGCAGCGAGAATGGCGTGGGCGTCCAATCCGCGCCGGCCCGGGAGGTCGGCGCCCCAAGCGGACTGGAACCATGCTCGGCCGTCGTCGAGCGATACCCGGCCGGGGAGGACTCCCGGCGCGAGACCCATGTCGAGCGCGCCGTGCACATTCCCCCGTCGCAGGGCCGACAAGAACCGCAACCCGGGAATGTTTGCTGCGAGCACGGCAGCCGCTTCTGTCGTTCCGTCAGCCGGCTCGGCCAGAGAAGGCCGGCCGAGCACGACAACCACACGCTTCCCCGCCAGTAGCTCGGCGGCCGCGGCGATCTCGTCGCCCTTCACGCCGCCGCCGCTGCTCGGCTTGCGACCGAGAACCGCAGACACCAACTTCCGCGCCGCGGCCGCCGCCTCGCCGGGCCGGTGCAGGAGGCTCACCACCGCGTGCTCCGTCAATGCGGTGGGCTGCGGCGCGAGCTCGACGAGCGCGACCTTGCGATCGATGGCCGCCGCTCGGAGTCGCAGGTAGAAAACCGGGAGCTCTTCCTTGATATCGGGCGCGACCAACAGCACGACATCCGCGCTGCACACCTCATCGATTGTCGCCCGCGGCAATCCGAGCACGACCTCAGCAGGCAATCCGTCGCCCATCTGGCAGTCGACGTTGTCGGTGCCGAGCACAGTGCGAGCCAGCTTCGACCAGGCGTAGGCATCCTCGTTCGCGAGCCTCGCGCCGCCGAGGATTGCGACTGCGGTTGAACCATTCAGCTCCTGCACGCGCCGGAGCCCGTCGGCCGCAGTCTTGAGCGCCTCGTGCCAACTGGTCTCGATGAGCTCGTCGCCCTTGCGCACCAACGGTTGTGTAAGACGCTCCTCACTGACGACTGCCTCGTAACCGAAGCGCCCTTTGTCGCAAAGCCAGCCGTGATTGACCGGCTCGCTGTCGATGCCGAGATGACGGATCAGACGATCCTGTGAAGACTGCACGGCCATGCGACAACCCACCGCGCACGCGGTGCACGTCGACTCGACGACCTCGAGGTCCCACGGGCGGGCCTTGAACCGGTACGGCGTCGAGGTAAGCGCGCCGACGGGGCAAATCTGAACAATGTTGGCACTGAAGTTCGACTCGAAGGACTCACCCGGGAAGGTGTTGACTTCGGTGTGGTCGGACCGACCAATGAAGTCGATGAACGGGTCACCAGCGACCTCTTCGGCGAAGCGCGTGCAGCGCGCACATTGGATGCAGCGCTCACGGTCGAGCGCCACGAGGTTGTTGATGGGGATGGGCTTCTGCCAGTGACGCTTCTCCTCGACGAACCGGCTTTCACCAGGGCCGAAGGCGAAGGTCTGGTCCTGCAACGGACACTCACCGCCACGGTCACACACCGGGCAGTCGAGGGGATGATTGATGAGCAGGAACTCGAGGACGCCGTCCTGGGCCTTCTTGACCTTGTCTGAAGTAGTCACGATTTCTTGCCCGTCACTCACCGGCACGTAACAGGCCGGCATCAAGGCCATGCCCCGAGGTCCGTTGACCTCGACGAGGCACATTCGGCACATGCCCACCGGCTTCATCCGGGGATGCCAGCAGAACCGGGGGATATAGACGCCACCGCGTTCAGCCGCGGCGATGATCATCTCGCCGGGCCGGGCCTCAATGGCCTTTCCGTCGACGTTGATGACCGGGTTCGCCGGCGCGCCTGGCTCGACGGGATCAGTCAAAGGGGCACCCGCCGTCCTTGATGTGAATGAGGAACTCGTCGCGGAACATCTTGATCGCCGAGGTGATCGAAGAAGGAATCGACGGGCCGAGCACGCAGATCGTCGTCTTCTGCGGGGGCCAGGACAACCCCGGAGCGATGTTGTCGCACACATCGAGGAGCAGCTCGAGGTCGCTCTCGCGTCCGCCGCCGAGCTCGATACGGCGCATCACCTTGTCGAGCCAACCACCGCCTTCCCGGCACGGCGTGCACTGGCCGCACGACTCCCGGTGAAAGAACCGGGTGATACGCCACGCAGCGCGCACCATGCAGGTCGTGTCATCCATCACGACGATCGACCCCGACCCGAGCATCGATCCAGCCTTACCGACACCGTCTTGGTCGAGCGGCATGTCGACCTGGTCGGGACCGAACCACGGCGCGGACGCTCCACCGGGGATGAACGCCTTCAGTTCGTTTCCGTTGCGGATACCCCCGCCGTACTCGTCGTCGTAGATGAGGTCATGGAACGTGGTCTTGACCATCTCGACCTCGTAGTTGGCCGGATTGTTCACGTGCCCCGACAACGAGAAAAGCCGCGTGCCGGTGGATCGACCCTCGCCCAAGGCTGCGAATGCCTTGCCGCCTTTCTGCACGATCCACGGCAGGTTCGAAACCGTCTCGACGTTGTTGACCACAGTCGGCTGCCCATAGAGGCCAATGACCGCCGGAAAGTACGGCGGCTTGTCGCGCGGATAGCCCCGCTTGCCCTCGAGGCTCTCCAGCAATGCCGTCTCCTCGCCGCAGATGTACGCGCCGGCACCGGGGTGCACAACCACGTCAAGCGAGAAGCCTGAACCAAAGACGAAGCGTCCGACCGCGCCATGCTCGTAGGCCTCGTTGAGCGCGGCAGTCAGGCGCTCGATCCCGAGAGCGAATTCGCCTCGCACGTAGATGAATGCCTGGGCCGCGCCGACCGCGTAGGCGCAGATGATCGTGCCCTCGATGATCTGGTGCGGGTCGTTCTCGAGGAGCATGTGATCCTTGAACGTGCAGGGCTCGCTCTCGTCGCCGTTGATGACGAGGTACACGGGCTCGGCCTTACGAAGCATCGACCACTTGCGGCCGGCCTCGAACCCCGCGCCGCCACGTCCTAACAAGTTGGCGGTGCTGACCTCATCGGTGACCGCCGCAGGTTCCATCTTGAGGGCCTTGCGCAATCCCTTGTAACCGCCCTTGCGGAGGTAGGTGTCGATCGTCCACGACTCAGCGACGCCGACGCGCGCGGTCACGATCTTGGGAGCGGTCACTGGCCGTCACTGCCCGTTGTAAGCCCAACTGTCCGACGCACCCGGCACAAGGTGCCGTGGGGCGGCACCTTCTCAGCGAGGCGCCCGGTGCGCAGGTCGTCGATCAACTTGTCGAATGCGGCGGTGTCGATGCTGCCGAAGAATCGCCAGTTGACGGCCAGGCAGGGCGCCTCGCCGCACAGGGCGATGCACTCGACCTCCTCGAGGGTGAACTCGCCGTCGGGCGTTGTCTCACCCGGGGGTATGCCAAGCCGCTCCTCGGCGTGCTCGAGCAGCTCGCCTGCACCGTTGATCAAACAAGCCAGGTTCGTGCAGATCGATACCAGGTGGCGGCCCACAGGAGACGTGAACAACATGTCGTAGAAGCTGGCCGTGCCGTAGACCTCGGCCGGCGCAAGCCCGACGAGCTCGGCCACGTGGCCGATTCCGTCGGGAGTCAACCACCCGTCCTGCTCCTGGGCAATGTGCAACATGGGGATGAGCGCCGACCGCTTGTGGGGGTAGAGCTCGAGCAGCTTCTCGGCCCGGCGCGTGTTGTCCCCGTTCAACCGCGCCATCAGCGGTCGACCTCGCCCATGATCGGGTCGACTGTCGAAATAACGGCGACGGCGTCGGCTACCAGGCCGCCACGGATCATGTGCGGGAGGGCTTGGAGGTTCACGAACGACGGGCCTCGGATGTGGAGGCGGTAGGGCTTGGCGCTGCCATCAGACACGAGATAGCAGCCCAGTTCACCCCGGGGCGATTCGATCGCGACATAGACCTCCCCTTCGGGCACCTTGTAGCCCTCGGTGAAGATCTTGAAGTGGTGGATCAGCGCCTCCATCGACTCGTCGATGCGGGCGCGCGGTGGGGGTGTCACCTTCTTGTCTTGCACCCGGTAGTCACCGCTCGGCATGCGGTCGACGATCTGGTGCACGATCTTGATGGACTCCCGGATCTCGTTCAGACGAATGGCGTAGCGGTCGAACGTATCCCCGTAGTTGCCGACGATGACGTCAAACTCCATCTGGTCGTAAAACATGTATGGCATCGAGCGGCGAAGGTCCCAGGGAACGCCCGTTGAACGAAGGATGGGGCCGGTGATTCCGAGGGCAATGCACTCGTCGGCGGTGATGATGCCGATTCCCTGAGTGCGCTCGCGCCAGATCGGCTGGCCGGTCAGGAGCGTGTCGTACTCCTTCAGGCGGGGCGGGAAAGCCTCGAGGATCGCCAACACGTCGTCACGCCATCCATCGGGCAGGTCGGCGGCGACACCTCCGGGACGGATGTAGTTGTGGTTCATCCGCAAGCCCGTGGTCTTCTCGAAGAAGGCGAGGATCTGTTCCCGCTCGCGGAAGCCGTAGATCATCATCGAGATGGCGCCGAGGTCCATCCCGTTGGTGGCCAGCCAGAGCACCTGCGAAGACATGCGGTTCAGCTCGGTCATGAGCATGCGGATCCAGGTGGCGCGCGCCGGAATTTCAACGCCGAGAAGGGCCTCGGTCGCTAGCGAAAAGACGAGCTCGTTGAAGAGCGGCGAGACATAGTCCATGCGTGTGACGTTGGTCGGGCCCTGGAGGTAGGTGAGCTCTTCGCCCGTCTTTTCCATGCCGGTGTGCAGGTAACCCATAACCGGCTTGGATCGCAGCACCGTCTCGCCGTCGAGCTCCATCATCACCCGCAACACGCCGTGGGTGCTCGGGTGCTGGGGCCCCATGTTGATGATCATGGTTTCGTCTTCCGTCGGAACCTCGTCGACGTCCTCTGGAAGGTTGGGAATGCGCAGCACCGATCCCATTTCCCGCATCGCCTCCACGCCCGTGGTCTCGGCGCGCAGGTGCATCTCCTGAACTCCTTCCGACGTCTCCGCGATGAGGTCGAGATCGCTCACGTGGCGTCGGCCCGAGGTGCCTTGAACTGCACGGGAATCCGCCCTACCCCGTAGTCCTTCCTGAGGGGGTGGCCTTCCCAGTCGTCGGGCATCAGGATTCTGGTTAGGTCGGGGTGGCCTTCGAACACGATGCCGAAGAGGTCGTAGGTCTCGCGCTCTTGGGCCTCGGTGCCGGGGTGGAGGTCGAAAATCGATGGCAGCTGCGGGTCGGACTCAGGCACCTGCACCCTTACTCGGATCCGTGCGTGCCGTGAAAACGACAGAAGGTTCACAACTACTTCGAATCGTTCTGGGGTGACGGTCGACGGCAACTCGCGCGCCGCGTTGACCAGGTAGTCGATGCCGCACAAGTCGACGGCCATCTGGTAGCCGTCGTCTGTGAGCGCCCGGATGAGGTCGTAGTAACCCTCGCGCGCCGGGTGGGCTACGAGCTGGCCCCGGCTCAGCGTTACCGGAACGCCGTGGAGGGTCGGTAGCTCCTCCTCGGGCGCCTCGTCGTTTGCGTCAGTCACCCGGTTACCGAGGCGTACCGACGGCCACTGGGCGTTCAACCGGCACTCTCGCGCCGCCGCCGGTCTCGGCGCGCCGGCGCGTGATCTCGCCGGTGCGGATGAGCTCGTGCAACGTGAGGATCGAGTGCATCAACGTCTCAGGTCCAGGCGGACAACCGGGCGAGTAGACGTCGACGGGGACGACTTGGTCGACGCCCTGGACAATGGCGTAGTTGTTGAACATCCCGCCCGACGAGGCGCAGACGCCCATGGAGATGACCCACTTGGGCTCCATCATCTGGTCGTAGACCTGACGGAGCACCGGCGCCATTTTCTGAGAGACGCGTCCCGCGACGATCATCAGGTCGGCCTGCCGGGGTGAGGCCCGGAAGACCTCCATGCCGAAGCGAGCGAGATCGAAGTGGGCCGCGCCGGTCGCCATCATCTCGATGGCGCAACACGCCAGACCGAACGTCGCGGGCCAGACGCTGTTGCGTCGAGCCCACTTGACGACGTCTTCGAGGTTGCCGGTCAGAAAATTGTGGTTGAGATCAGCGAGGCCCATCAGTTGCCTTTGCTCGCGCCACTGCCGGCACCGGCGCGCACCGGCGCGCGACCATCTCCCCCGACCCGGCGGATCGTCGACTCGGTCGACCTCTCGCCACTGCGCACACCGGCCGTAGCCGTCGGAGGCGCGCCGGCTTCAGTAAGCCGCTCGGGCGCGACATGCTTGGCCGGACCCCAGTTCAGCGCGCCGCGGCCGAGTAGGTACACGAACGACACGAATACCGCGGCGGCGAAGGCGAGCATCTCCCAAAGGCCGAACGCGCCGAGGTCGCGAAGGATGACCGCCCATGGGTACAAGAAGATGATCTCGATGTCGAAGATGATGAAGATCATTGCGACCAGGTAAAAGCGCACCGGAAAGCGCTCGGCTGACTTGTCGTCGGGCACGATGCCGCACTCGTAGGGCGCCACCTTGGCTGCTGTGGGCCGGCGGCGCTGGCCCAACAGCGCGGAGGCGACGAAGGACAGCCCCGCGAAGAGCGAAGCAAGGATAAGCAACACCAGGAGCGGGAGATACTGGGCCATGACGACTTGCGGCCAACCTTATCCGCGACTGGCTGCGAGCTCCTTGTCCCGTACATGGAGCCGGTAGACGAGAGCCCCGAACACCATCAAGGAGAAGACGCAGACGAGCGCGGGACGCAAGCGCAGATTGCCCAGGTCTCGCACCATCAGCACCGAAACGGTCGGCGCGCTCGGATCGGCAGCCGCTTTCGGCGGCGGCTGACCGGGAATGACCTCGGGTTTCAACGCCTGCTGGGCCTGAATGACCATGTGTCGTGGTTTGTGGAAGAGATCGAAGGGCCGGAAGTCGAGGCCAAGGGGACCGTACTTCTCGCCACCCTTCTGGGCCGCACCCGTGAGAATCAGGTCGCTGGCTGCCTTGAACGGGGCCTTCGAACCGACGAGCTCGCCTTCGGCTACCGGGGTGGCGTCGGCAACCTCGGGACTGGTGATCTCGAGTTTGTCCCAACCATTCGGGAAGCCGGTGAGCAAGGGACCGCGCTGCACGCTGATGTCTCCAATGACTGTCGTCTGAGCCTTCCAGGTCGGCGAGTCGCCAACGGGACCTTTCCCGTAGAACCACCAGACGCCACCCATGACCGTCATCCAGCCGAAGAACCCGGCCGCAGCCAACTGGATGCCAAGGCGCGCCCCAACGTTGGTCATCAGCAACAGGTAGGCCGACCCGGGCAGGACGATTATGGCGATGAGCACGTAAAGCGCGCCCTTGACCTGGGGATCCCAACTGAACGCGCCCAGCAAGAGAGTCCTCATAACTTCCTCATAGGGTGCGCTCGTAGTCGACGACAGCCTTTATCTGCTCGGCGGTCAACATGTCGCCGAAATGGGGCATGACACCTTTGCTCTGGCCACGCACGCCGTACTGCTTTCCGAGCTCGGCCGTCTTCTCCACCCACTCGATCTGGGTTGTGATGTCGGGGAACTGGCGCAACGTGCTGCCGCCCACGAGCGATGGCCCGAACGCCCCTCCGCCGGGCACTCCGGCCTCGCCGTAGGAATAGCCCTCCGTGTGGCATCGGGCGCACATTCCATCAAAGACCTTCTTCCCGTCGGTTCCGAACTCGGTCAGGTTGGCCGCCTTCACCTCGGCCGGATCGAGTTGGATGCTGGTGATGTACGCCACAAGATCCTCGACCTGCTGCTCATTGAGCGCGCCGCCACCGGCGACGCCCCACGGCGGCATCGGAGTGCCGGCGCGGCCGTAGATGATGATGTTCGCCAACTCGGCGGGACGGTAGCGGAGCAGTGCTGTGTTCAACGCGGGGGCGACCCACTTGACCTGGCGCGCCGGCGCGTTCTGGTCGACCGGGTCGGACAGCGTGTAGTCGGCAACGCCGCCGATGCCCTCCACGCCATGACACCGTTCGCACCCATAGTGCGGCTCCCTCGGCGTGGGCGGGTCGCCCGGGGAAACCTCGAAGTACTCCCTACCCCGTTTGATGGAGGTGTCCTCGAAGAACTGCGTGCCGCGGTCGAGACCGGCGCCCTCCTGTCGGGACGGCTCCCGCAGCCAATAGGCGGGCAACGCCACCGCGGTGATGGCAAGGGAGGCGAAGGCCCACCACAGATATTTGGTGAGGCGGGATCCTTCGAGGGCCTCGTCGTCGAGGTAGGGCTTTCGGTTCGGTGCGAGCTCCATCTCCGAGCCCGGTTCGTAGGTGCGCCGAGCCGCGATGAAGAGATAGACCAGCCATCCCACGATCATCACGACCAGGACGGCGACACCGATCTTCTGTTGCTGTGAGATGGCGCCTATCAATGTTTCTCGCTGGTGGCGCCGATGCAGTGCGGACCCTCGGCCTCTTGACCGGTGGTGTTGGTGCCGATGGGCGGACCCTGCACGATCGTCTTTGTGTCGACGATCACCACGCCCCCCTCAACTGTCACCGGGAAGCGGTCGAGCCCCCGCGGTGCCGGGCCACCCTTCTTCTCGCCTACCCGGTTGTACTGCGAACCGTGGCACGGGCACTCGAACCATTGCGACGGTTTGCACCACGGCACGCGGCAGCCAAGATGAACACACTTCTGGTACAGCGCAACGACCCCATCCTCATAGCCCTCGAGCACTGCCGAGTAGGCCTGCACTGCCTTTGCCTTCGGCACATCGCTTATCGGATAGGGGTTGATGTAGAAGCGCCCAGCGGCGAGGTAGAACGGTTCCTTCTTGTCGTCGATCTCCTTGAGGATCTCTTCGAGCTTTCCGGCGCGGATCTTCGAGCCGAAGCCGCCGGAGAGAGATGGCCACAGCATCGCCAGCATGGCCGCGCCGAACCCACTCAGCAGAAGGGTGAAACCACCAACGATGCCGCGGTTGAGCACCTGGCGCCGGGTGACGCCGAGGGTCTCCTCGTCGGGCGGGATGGCAAGCGGAGGCGGGGCAGCGCTGACATCGGGGGCGCCACCGCGCCGTTCCATTGCAACGTCGCGCTCCACCTCGCGACCGGTGCGTTCGGGCGACACTTCCAGCGCCGTGCCCGGCGCGGTCGCCTCGCTCGCAGGACTCGTGGCGGATTCCTCGCGCGCCTTTTGAAGGTCGCGCCGGCGCGCCGTGCTGAACACGAGCACGGCCGCAAGGACGATCAGTCCGAGGACCGAAAGCAGCAGGATCGGGGCAGTGTCCAAAGGGGTACGTGGCTCCTAGAGGTCGAAGAAGACGCCGTCGTGCCAGGGGAAGGTGAAGTTGAACCCCGGGCCTCGGAAGAAGCAGCCGATAATGACGAGCACGGCCCAGAACATGATGAACAGGGTCATGAGGGCGATGGCAAACTTGCGGTCTTCAGGTTTGTTGCTGGGGTTCTTGTCCGCGTACGGCGCCAGCATCAGGGCGAAGATGCCGATGCCGGGAATCGTCACACCGGCGACCATGGGGTGGAACATGGTCAGGAGCTCCTGCAGGCCGAGGAAGTACCAGGGCGCCTTCGACGGGTTCGGCGTGAAGTTGAAGTTGGCCGACGCCAGTAGCGGCGCGTTGACCACGGCCGAGAAGATCAAGAGGAAGGCCGAGCAGGCTAGGGCGGCGATGAACTCGCCCAGGAGCAGGTGCGGCCAGGTGTGCACCTTGTCGGTCGGAGTCGCCTTTACGTCTTGAATCGAACCCGCCTTGACGACGGTCAGTAGACGTTGTGTGTGACCCTCGGGGCCCTTGGCGACAGGGGCGGGGGCAGTGGCAACCGCGGTGGCTGCGCTTGCCGCGGCCGACGCCGGCGCGCCCTGGGCCGCTTCGGTGGCGGCCTGGCTGCGGGCCAGCAGATGAGCCGGGATCTTGCCCGAAGGATCGGTGTCCGGCGCGCCTTCTGGAGTCGGCGCAGCACCGCCACTCTCAGGAGGGGGACCACCGGCAGCCGGAGCGGCGCCGAGAGCAGCACGCCGCTCGGCGGACCGGCGAAGCAGGTGTTCAGGAACTTCAGTCATTGCGGCCTCGCCTCCTCTACAGCGGGCCGGAGAGGCCGCCGTCCTTGCGGACTCTCCAGAAGTGGATCGCCATGAAGATGACGATGACGAACGGAAGCATCAACACATGGAGCACATACCATCGCAGCAGGGTGTCGGTGCCTATCTCGACCCCGCCCAGCAGCACGAATCTCACCTGGGAACCAAAGACCGGCGTGTACCCCATCATGTTGGTGCCGACGGTGACGGCCCACAGTGCCAGCTGGTCCCACGGGAGCAGGTAGCCGGTGAACGAGAGCAGCAGCGTGAGGGTCAGGAGAATGACGCCAATGACCCAGTTGAACTCCCGGGGCGGCTTGTACGCGCCGTGGTAGAAGACGCGCGACATGTGCAGGAACACCGTGATGACCATCAGGTGGGCGGCCCATCGGTGCATGTTGCGCACGAGGAGCCCGAACGTGACCGAGGTCTCCAGTGTTCGTAGGTCGTTCCACGCCTGCGCCGCCGTCGGCCGGTAGAAGAACATCAAGAAGATGCCCGTAAGAGTCAGGATGATGAACAAGAAGAACGAGAGCCCGCCGAGGCAGAGGGTGTAGCTCACCTTGACCGCGTGGCGCTTCACCTTCACGGGGTGAAGGTGATACAGCAGGCTGTTCATGATGACGTAGGACCGGTTCCTCGGGCTGTCGGTGTAGCCCTTGCGGAAGATCGAACCGGGGCGGAAGATCGAGGTCCACGCTTGCGACCCACGCATCTTCTCGCCTACGCCGGCAAGCCGCTCCGCGATGGAGTTGTGACCGTTTCCATTGCCGCTTCCGTTGCCGTTTCGTAGACGCCTAGCCACGTACGAGCCGCCCTAGAACCGGAGTCCGTAGGAGTAGCCGTGCTTGTCGTCACGCTGGTGGGCATCGCCCTCGCGGGCCGCGACGCCGGCCTTCCCCATGATGATGACGCCAGTGGGACAGCGGTCGACGCAGAGCCCGCAGCGGGTGCAGACGTCCTCATCGACAATGAAGACCACGTGGTCGTCGGGATCCTCGCCCGGCTGGTCGGTGTCGACCGATTCGGAAATCGTGTCGGTGGAGAGCATGTGGATGCACTTCCACGGACAGATGTCGACGCACCCCTCGCACATGATGCACTCGGACTGGTCGATGTGGAGGAACTGCTTGGGCTTGACCGCCTTCGACAGGTAGTCGCTCCCGACCTCTTGGAGGACGTACTCGCCGGTGAATGCCGGCATGGGGGGATTCGCGTCGTTCTTAGCCATCGGGTGTACCTATGCCTTCGCTTTGACGACGGGACGGCCGAATGCAGAGCTGACGTCGAGCTCGGGCTGCTTCCTACCCCGCTTTTGCCAGGTTGACCATAGAGCGATCTGGCCGCCCAGGAACACGATGTAGAAGCCGGCGGCGATCATGTCGCGCACGGCCTCGAAGCTGACGAGTATCCGACCCTCACCGGACACGGTGTCAGACAGGTGGCCGAACTTGAAGCCGAACGGAGGCGAGAAGCCGAGGGCGAACTTGTCCTTGCGCCAAAGGAGGTCTTTGTCGGCGTATTCGAGCCACTGATGAGGGATCACGCCGTAGGCGAGCATCATCAAGGCAAACACGAAGGTACTGGCCACGAATGCCTCTCCCCACGTCACGGGTGTGCCCAAGGGCCGGCGTTTGCCGATCCACAGACAGATGCCTAATCCGACAAACAGGGCGAGGTTGCAGGCGAGGAGGGAGACGTTGGGGCCGTAGAGATAGAACGGCAGGGCCAACATGGCCACCACCGCCCCCATCATTACGACTAGAACGACCACCGGTCCCTCCTCGTGAAAACGATCACATTCTACTCGGACCACACGTATTGAACGAGTCGGGGTTCTACCACGGGCCTCCTCGGTGAGGCACATTCGGCGCCGGTGCTGGCGTGCGCAGTGAACTGCTCTTGCCGTACATTCATCGCCATGGTGATATCCGGCCCTGAGACAGCCCGTTGACCGAGGTCCCCGAATATCTACTTCGGCGCTCGCGCGAACGGCGCGAAGCGCTTGGCCTTGCGCCCAAGGGCGGTGGCGGTTCCGACAGTCCCGCCGAGGGCGAAGGCTCCGCACCTGCGGCCGCCAGCCCGGCCACGACACCGGTCTCCGCCGAAACACCGGCGCCTGTGGCCGCGGCCGTTACCGCCTCCGCGCCGGCTGCCGTTGCGGTCGCGGACAGGGGGCCCCGCAGCGGCGTCCCTTACTGGATGATGCCCGTGCTCATCATCCTTCCGATCTGGGCGTTCCTGTACCTGGGCTCGTTCGGCTCGAAGGGCAACGTGGTCCTGACCCCGGCCCAGGTGGGCGCCAAGGTGTACACGACGAATTGCTCGACCTGCCACGGGGCGAAGGGCGAGGGCGGGGTGGGCCCCGCGCTGGCTGGTGGCGACGCCAAAGTGACATTCCCAAATGAGGCCGATCACATCGCCTGGGTCGAGACCGGTTCCGCGCCCCACAAGGGCCAGCCGTACGGTGACCCGGCGCGCGCGGGCGGCCAGCGGGTCGCCGCGTCGGGAGGAATGCCCGGGTTCAAGGGGCCGCTCACCGATGCCGAGATTGCAGCCGTCGTGGCGTACGAGCGAGAGAGTCTGTAGTTACGGATACGACGGACGACCACGATGTCCTGATCGTCGGTGGAGGACCGTCCGGCGCGGCATGCGCTTTTTGGTTGGCCGAGGCCGGGCACGACGTCGTGTTGCTCGAGAAGAAGTGGTACCCGCGGGAGAAGACCTGCGGCGACGGCCTCACGCCACGGGCGGTGAAGCAGCTGGAGGACATGGGCCTGGCCGGCAGCCTCGCTCATCATCACCGCTTCGACGGGCTGCGCTCCATCGCCTTCGGCCGCACGCTCGAACTGAAGTGGCCGGAGACACCCGGTTTTCCTTCCTACGGGTACGTCGTCACCCGCCACGATCTCGACAAGCTTGTCGCCGAGCGGGCCGAGAAGTCCGGCGCCCACGTATGGCAAGGGTCGGAGGCGGTGTCGCCATTGATCGAGGACGGAGTCCTTCGGGGCGCCGTGGTGAAGCGGGCACCGGAGCGGGGCGCCAAGACGTCCGACGTCAACGCGACCGAGACCGAGGTGCGAGCCCGCTACGTGGTGGTGGCCGACGGATCACTGACGCGCTTCGGACGGGCGCTCGGCACCGAGCGGAACAAGGCGTACCCCCAGGGAATGGCGATCCGGGGCTACTACACCTCGCCGCGCCACGCCGAGCCCTGGATCGAGTCTCACCTCGACGTACGCGACTCTGCTGGCAACGTCTTGCCGGGGTACGGCTGGATCTTCCCGGTGGGCGACGGGCGGGTCAATGTCGGCGTAGGGCTGCTGTCGACGTTCAGCCACTGGAAGTCGGTGAACACGTCGCACCTCATGGACTCGTTCGTGTCCTGGGCGCCGGAGTCGTGGGGCATCTCGCCCGAGACCTCCTGCGGCCCGGCGACGGGCGGACGACTGCCGATGGGACTCTCGGTCGGACCCCGGCGCGGCGCAAACTGGTTGGTCACGGGTGACGCCGGCGGCATCATCAATCCCTTCAACGGCGAGGGCATTGCATACGCCTACGAGACCGGGCGGATGGCGTCGGACGCTCTGGGGCTGGCGCTCGTGTCCGGTGACCCCCGCGCGCTCAGCACCTACGAGGACCGCATCGAGGCCGAGTACGCCTTGTATTTCAAGGTGGCTCGTGCCTTCGTTCGTATCATCGGGAGGCCGGCGTTGATGAAGGCGCTGGTTGGCACTGGGATGCACTCACGCACCCTCATGGAGTGGATTCTGCGCATCATGGCGAACCTGCTGCGTCCCGACGAGTTGGGGCCGGCCGAGGCCGCGTACCGCGCCGTGGCCGCTATCGCGCGTGTTGCCCCCGGCAAGCCCTAATGGCGCCGGCGCATCATTGATCGACGTCCCCCGGGAGCGCTTCGAGGAGCTCGTAGGTGACGCCCTCGACGGCATCCCCGAGGAGCTGGGCAATCACATGGACAACGTGTGGGTGAATGTCGAGGACCACGCTCCCGGCACTTTGCTGGGCCTCTATGAAGGCGTGCCGCTCACCGAGCGCGGCGGTGGCTACGGCGGCACCGGCTATGAAGCATTCATGCCCGACAAGATCACCATCTACCGGCTGCCGATCTGCGGGATCTCCTCGTCGGAGGCAGAAGTCGTTTACCAAGTACGGCGGACGGTGATCCACGAGGTGGCTCACCACTTCGGCATCGACGACGCCCGGCTCCACGACCTCGGCTGGGGCTAACCCGCAGCCGCGGCGCGCGCCGCTGCGGCCGCCAAATCCGCCGTGCGTTCTAGGTCGTCTTTGGTGTGGGCCAGGCTGGGGAAGAGGGCCTCGAACGGGCTCGGCGGGAGAGCGACGCCGCGGTCGAGCATCTCGTGGAAGAAGCTGGCGTAGCACGCGCCGTCGGCGGCCTTGGCCTCGGTCTGGTTTGTCGGCGCGGAGGCGGCGAAGAACAGCCCCATGAGCGGACCGACGGTTGGGATCTGGACGGCGAGGCCGGCTTCGGTGATGACATCGGTGAGCCAGCCGGACAGTTGGGCGGCGCGCCCCGAGAGCTGGACGTAGGACGCGTCATCGAGCAGGTCGAGCACCGCCAGGCCTGCGGCCGTCGCCAAGGGGTTTCCCGACAGGGTGCCGGCTTGATATACCGGGCCGTCGGGGGCGAGAACCGACATGACGTCGGCGCGGCCGCCGACCGCGGCGAGCGGGAGTCCGCCACCGATGACCTTGCCGAACGTGGAGAGGTCGGGCATCACGGCGTAGAGCGCCTGGGCACCACCGGGTGCCACCCGAAATCCGGTGATCACCTCATCGAAGATCAGTAGCGCGCCGGCCGCGTCGCATGCGGCGCGAAGTCCGTCGAGGAAGCCCGGCGCGGGCGGAACGAGCCCCATGTTGGCGGCGACCGGCTCGACGATCACCGCAGCGACTTGGTCGTCGATGCTGGGCACCTGGTTGTACGGAACGATGAGCCGGTCGGCGTCGATCGTGCTGGGGACACCCGCGGACTCGAGCAGTGTGTCGGCGTGGCCGTGGTAGCCACCCGCGAACAGCACGATGCGGTCACGGCCGGTGAAGCCCCGGGCAACTCGCACCGCGGTCATCGTTGCCTCGGTACCACTCGAGACAAGGCGCACCCGCTGGCACGAGGGCACCCGGTCACGAATGGCCTCAGCCAGGAGGACCTCCCGTTCCGTCGGCGCGCCATAGGACGTGCCGTAGGCTGCGGCGCTGGTCACGGCCTCGACGACCTTGGGATGGGCGTGGCCGAGGATGGAAGCGCCCCAGGACTGGACGTAGTCGAGGTAACGGCGGCCCTCGACGTCCCAGACGTGCTGGCCCTCGGCGCGAGCCACGAAGTACGGCGTGCCACCGACGGAGCGGAACGACCGCACCGGCGAGTCGACTCCGCCTGGGATCACGTCGCAGGCGCGCCGGAACAACTCCTCGTTTGTCGTCACCCGGTCACGTCGATCGGTCAGCCGAGGCCGCGCTCGGCCAGCTCCCGGGCCAGGTACGTAACGATGATGTCCGCGCCGGCGCGCTTGATTGCGGTCACCTGTTCAAGGCCGACCGCAGTACCGTCGATCCACCCTCGCTCGGCCGCGGCCTTGATCATCGAGTACTCGCCGGACACGTGATAAGCCGCAACGGGAACATCGACGAGGGCGCGGACGTCGCTGATCACGTCGAGTGACGAGAGTGCGGGCTTGACCATCACCATGTCCGCGCCCTCGGCAACGTCGAGCATCACCTCGGCGCGCGCCTCCCGGCGATTGCGGAAGTCCTGCTGGTAGGCGCGCCGGTCGCTGCTGATTCCCCGCTCCCGGGCGCCCGGCCCGGCTGCGATCTCCACGTCGACGGCATCACGGAACGGTCCATAGAGCGCCGACGCGTACTTGGCTGCGTACGCCAGGATGCCAACGTCGTGGTAGCCGGCGCCCTCGAGGGCGGCTCGAATGGCGCCGACCTGGCCGTCCATCATTCCCGACGGCGCCACCAAGTCTGCCCCCGCTTCCGCCTGGGCCTGAGCGACGAGCGCGTACCGATCCAAGGTTGCGTCGTTGTCGACGGTGCCGTCGGCCGCGAGCACGCCGCAATGCCCATGGTCGGTGTACTCGTCCAGACACAGGTCGGCAATCACCACCAGCTCGTCGCCCACCTCATCGCGCATCTCGCGGAGGGCCACCTGCACGATGCCGTCGGAGGCCCAGGCCTGCGACCCCTCTGCGTCTTTCGACGTGGGAATCCCGAACAACATGACCGCAGGGACACCGAGATCGGCAAGACCCCGGGCCTCCTTTCGCAGCGACTCCAGCGTGTGCTGGACGACGCCCGGCATCGAGCCGATTGGCGCGGGCGCGTCGATGCCGGCGCGCACAAAGAGCGGCGCGGCCAAGTCGTCGACCGACAGACGGGTCTCGGCGACCATGCGCCGCAGGGCGGGCGTTCGCCGGAGGCGCCGGAGCCGGCGCGCAGGGAAACTCACGCACAAATCTTAGGGGACGACTATGCGTTTCCGTTCTGGGGCGGCTTTGACCACCGCAGTGGTCAACCCGTCCCAAACTGTCTCACCGGGGAGCGAGTGCGTCGACAAGGCTGGTGACCAGGCCGTCGACGGTGTGCTCTTCTGCCTCCACGGTCACCTCGAGCCCCCGCTGGCGCGCCGTCGCCGCGGTCACCGGACCGATGCAGGCCACTACGGGCGGCACATTGCCGGCGCCGGCAGCCTCCAAGAAATTGGTCACCGTTGACGAAGAAGTGAAGGCGATGGCATCGGACTTGGCTGCAGCCGCTAGTGCCTCCGGTGCCGGCGAGGCCGGCAAAGTTGTGTAGGCCTCGACGACCGTGACGTCCCAGCCCTTGGCTCGAAGGCCTCGCGCCAACACATCGCGCGCCGCTGCCGCTTGGGGCAAAAGGACCCGGCCCGGCCCGCTTGGGAAGTCGTCCACCAAGGACTCGGCCAGCGACCCGCTTGGAACGAGGTCGGCGGCGACACCACGACGGGACAGTGCGCGCGCCGTGCCCGGGCCGATGGCTGCCACCCGGGCGGCACGAAAATCGCGGGCGTCACCAAGGAAGACGAAGAAGCGCTCAACTGCGTTGACCGACGTGAACGTCACCCAGTCGAAGTCGGCCACGCGCGCCGCGGCCGCGCCAAGGGCAAGCCCCCCGTCGGACGGTTCGCCGATCTCGATCGTCGGCACGAGCACGACCTCCGCGCCGAGTCCGCGCAATCGCTCGACCAGGCCTGACGCCTGCTCGAGGGCGCGAGTGACGACGATCCGCTTCCCGAAGAGCGGGCGGGACTCGAACCAGTCCAGGTCAAGCGCGGCAACCGGACCGATGACGATCGTGACTGGCGGCTCGAGCTCGACGTCTGGGAGTTGGGCCAGCGTGGTACGCGCCGTGCGCTGGTCGGGGCGTGTCCCCCAGCGGATGGCAGCGACGGGCGTGTCGACGGCCAGACCGGCGGCTAGGAGGCGGGCTGCGATCTCGGCCCGGTGGGCGACGCCCATGAGCACGACGATCGTTCCACCCGTGTGGGCCACGGCCCCCCAGTCGATGTCAACGTCGAGGGAGTGACGGCTGTGTCCGGTGACGACCGTGAACGAGGTCGAGAGCCCTCGATGAGTGAGAGGGATGCCGGCGTAGGCCGGCACCGCCACCGCCGATGTAATCCCGGGGACGACCTCGAACTGCACACCGGCCTCGAGCAACGCCTGAGCCTCCTCGCCGCCCCGGCCGAAAACGAAAGGATCACCGCCTTTCAGCCGCACCACTTCATGGCCGGCCCGGGCCCGGTCGATCAGGAGGCGGTTGATCTCGTCCTGAGGGATCGGCGCGCCGGGCGACTTCCCGACGTCAATTCGCTCCGCCGATTCAGGAGCCAGGTCGAGAAGCGAGATTTCTGCGAGGCGGTCATGGACGATTACATCTGCCGATCGCAACGCCTCGGCGCCGCGCACGGTGAGGAGCCCCGGGTCTCCGGGACCGGCCCCCACCAGCCAGACGGTCACGGGCCAGCGTCCGCCGGCTCGGCGGGCTCGGCCGGATCCGCCGGATCCGCCGGTGGACGCGCCGGGACCGAAGGCGCAACCTGCTCCATCACCATCGAGCCGCCGGCGTTATCGAGAAGATGGCGCGCCACCCGCCTTCCCAACTCGACTGGGTCGTCATGCTCGTCGGTATGGCGCAGGACGATGCGCCCGTCTGCGGTGGCGATCAGCCCGGTGAGGCTGATGCCACCCTCGCGCGCCGCCACTGCATGGGCACCGACGGGGAGATCGCAACCACCGCCCAGTTCGTGCAGGTAGGCCCGCTCGGCATCGACCGCCCGGCGCGAACGCTCGTCCTCGATGGTCGCCAACAGCGCTCGCATCTCTTCGTCATCGGCCCTGCACTCGATCGCAAGCGCGCCCTGAGCCGCTTGAGGGACGAGCCGTCCGACATCGAGGATCTCGGCCATCGATGTCGATCGACCCAGCCGGCGCAGGGCCGCCGCCGCCACCATGATGGCGGCGAAGTCGCCCGCCTTCTCCAGTCTCGTTTCCATGTTGCCGCGCAGGTTGCCGAACGTGAGGTCGGGGCGCATCCACGCCAGCTGCGCCCGCCGCCGCACCGAGCCGGTGCCGATCCGGCCCCCGGTTGGGACGTTCTCGAGGGTGCTGCCAACAAGAGCATCTCGTGGGTCGTCCCGAGGAGGGACAGCGGCGATCACCAGACCCTGGGTGGGGCCCGAAGGGAGGTCTTTGGCCGAATGGACCGCGATATCGGCGCGCCCCTCGAGTACCGCGGCCTGAACCTCCTTAACGAATACCCCGGTGGTGCCGATCTCCGCTATCGCCACGTCCGCGACGCGGTCGCCTGATGTCACGGCCTCGACAAACTCGAGCTGGATGTCGACGTGTGTCTGGTGCAGGAGCCCGCCGACGAGCCGTGTCTGAGTACGAGCCAGGTTGCTCGTACGAGTGGCCGCCCGCAGCGTGCGCCTGGCCATCGCTAGAGGTCGAACAGTTCGCGCAAGGCACTGCTCAGCCGTTCACCCTGAGGTGATCCGGCCGCGTCCTTCAGGTGCACGGTCGGCTCATGAAGGAGCTTGGCGACGATGCCGCGGGTGAGCGCCTCAACGGCCTGGCGCTCCTTGGGTTCGAGCGCGGCCAGCCGAGCTTCGAATCGGGCCAGCTCGCGGGCGCGCACTTCCTCGGCGCGCTGATGCAGCGAGGTGACCGTCGGAGCCGCTTGGCGGGCAACGGTGCTCGAGACGTAACGCGCCAGCTCTTCGTCGACGATGGCACGAACTCGAACCGCCTCCTTGCGCCGTTCCTTGAGGCGATCTTCCACGAAGCCACGCACGTCAGCAAGATCGAGCAGGGTGACGCCGGGAACTTCTCCAACGGTCGGATCGACGTTTCGAGGCATACCGAGGTCGACAATGAGCAAGGGGTGATCAGCCCGGTCCCGGATAGCCCCCGTGATGTCGGACTCTTCGAGTACCACTGAAGGCGCGCCGGTCGATGTCAGCAACACGTCGACCCCTGCCACCGTCGCTCGCAAGTCTTCGAACGCGACCGGCTTTCCCCCGACGCGCTCAGCCAGCTCGACCGCTCGCTCCCACGTGCGGTTGACGATGGCAAGCTCGGCGAGTTCTCCCCGGGCGGCGGTCGTCGTCCACGCCGCGGCCATCCCCTCGCCCATATCGCCCGCGCCGAGCACGGCGACGCGCGCGCCGGCGAGGGTGCCGAGCCTGTCGCGCGCCATGGCCACCGCCGCCTGCGACAACGACGTGATTCCGCGGCCAATACCAGTGTCAGAACGAGCCCGCTTGCCGATCTCGAGTGAATGCCGGAACAACGCCGAGAGCTGGCCGGCAGCCGCCCCTTCGGCGCGCGCCTGCTCCCACGCGTCACGTACCTGGCCGAGGATCTGGCTCTCGCCGATGACGACCGAATCGAGCCCGGCAGCGACGCTGAACAGATGGGACGCGGCAGCCTCGTCGTAGTAGGCGTAGAGGTGATCGGAAAAGTCCTCCGGCGCGACAAATGCAAGCTCGCTGAGGAAGTTGCGGATGTCTTGGACGGCCCCGTGAAAGCGCTCGGCGACTGCGTAGACCTCAACCCGATGGCACGTCGAGAGGATGACGGCCTCGCTGAGAAACTGGCGGCCGACGAGATCACCCAACGCCTTCGGCAACCGGGTGCCGTCGATAGTCATGCGCTCGAGCAAGTCGAGGGGGACGGTGCGATGGCTCAGACCGACGACGACTACCGACATGATTCGATCCGTTCCCGAGCTTCGGCCAGGTCGCCGGCGCGAATCAGGCCGAGAACGTCGGAGTCGAGCGCACTGTGCCAATCGACGTCCTCAGTCGAGCCGCCACCCGCCTTGATGGCCTGACGGCGAGTCGACACCAGATCGAGCAGCACCTCGTACTCGGGACCGATCTCGTCCTCCAGCCGCTGGCGGATCCAGGTGGCGACCGCCGGGCTGCGTCCCCCGGTCGACACCGTAAGCATGAGATCGCCGCGCCGTACGACCGAGGGCAACGTGAACGAACAGTGTTGAGGATCGTCCGCACCATTGACCCAGATGCCCGCGGCCTCGCCGTCAAGGAAGACGGATCGGTTGACGTCGGATCGATCGGTCGCAGCGATGACGAGCCAGCATTCTTCGAGATCGGAGCTTTGGTACGGCCGCTCGTCCCACGTGAGTTGGGGGTCAGAGCGAATCGCCTCGCCAATGCGAGGAGCCACTACGTGCACGCGACCACCGCACGCCAAGAGCCCGTCGGCCTTACGTCGGGCTACGTCACCACCACCGACGATGAGGCACCGGCGCCCGTCAAGCACGAGATTGACCGGGTAGGCCTTCCGCTCTTGGCCGCTCGAGCCGGGCGCCGTCACAGCGGTGCCATCTCCGTCGTCGAGACCGTACCCCGCTGGCGGTAGAAGGAAAGGATCTGCAGCTCGATCGAGAGGTCAACCTTGCGCAGCGCCACGCCCCTCGGCACGGTGATGATCGCCGGGGCGAAATTGAGGATCGACGTGACGCCGGCCGCGACCAAATGGTCGGCGACGACCTGAGCGGCGGCTGCAGGAGTAGCGATGACGCCGATGGCCAGGCGCTCAGCGGCCGCTATCTGGGGAAGGTCGTCGATGGCCTGTACGACGAGACCACCCAGCGTCTCGCCGACCTTCGTCGGGTCGGCATCGACGAGAGCCGCAATCCGAAACCCGCGAGCGGCGAAGCCCTTGTAGTTGGCGAGCGCGTGGCCCAGGTTCCCGACGCCCACGATCACGACGGGCCAGTCCTGCGTGAGACCGAGCACCCGCGAGATCTGCACGAGCAGGTACTCGACGTCGTACCCGACACCCCGGGTGCCATAGGAGCCGAGGTACGAAAAATCCTTCCGCACCTTCGCCGCGTTGACGCCTCCCATTTCCGCTAAACGCTCGGAGGAAATCGTCGTGGTTTTCACATCGGCGACCTCGACAAGACACCGCAGGTAGACCGGAAGTCGGGCCACCGTGGCTTCGGGGATCCGCCGCGAACTCGAAAGGGATTCGTCGGCGTCATCGTCATCCGACTGTACGTACCCGTCACCGTTGGGCCTGACTGGTATCTCGTCGGGCATCGTCCTTCGATTCTACGACTTCGTGCTTCTCTTCACAAAGGTCGTGAAGGACGACGCCTTCGGGCCCTGACCTTCGGCGCTGGCCTTCGGGGGCTGGCCTTCATGAAGTGAGAGTGTGGGCGGTAGCGTCGCTGCCCTGACTCTTCAAACCGCACTGGCCGCTGCAGCCGGGCTGGTGGCCCTTGGCTTCTCCATGTCCACCTTCGAACGTTGGCTGCGCGGCCGGCGCCGCCACGAGCTGGCGTGGAGCGTCTCGTTGGCGATGTTCACTCTGGGCTCAGCTGCTCTCTGGCTCGGGGCCGCCAACGGCTGGAGCGCTTCTGTGTTCCGGGCGTTCTACTTATTCGGCGCCATCCTCAATGTGCCGTTCCTCGCCCTCGGGACAATCTACCTGCTCGGGAGCCGCCGCCTCGGCGACCTCGTCGGCGCAGGCGTCGCGCTGGCTTCTGCCTTTGCGACGGGGATCCTCGTTGCCAGCCCACTCCACGGTTCAGTGCCTGCCCATGAGCTTCCCCGCGGATCCGAGGTGTTCGGCCCTCTGCCTCGGATCCTGGCCGCTGTCGCCTCGGGCCTCGCCGCCCTGGTCGTCATCGGCGGCGCGCTCTGGAGCGCCTGGCGCCTGCGTGCCGGACCGCGTGCCGGATTCGTGGGAAGCACAAGCCGGATGTTCGCCGCCAACGTCTTAATCGCCCTCGGAACGATCGTGCTCGGCATCGGGGGCCTCTTCAATTCGGCCCTCGGTGAGATGGAGGCGTTCGCCGTGACCCTGGTCATCGGAATCACGCTGATCTTCGCGGGGTTCCTCGTTGCGACCCAAGGTGCGGCCAGAGGAGCTCCGGCCACGAGCGGCGAAAGGAAGGGTGACGAATTGCCGCTGACACATCTGGTGCAATAATGTTAGGGCTACCTGAGGTGAGTTGTTAGGCTCACCGAAGACTCCCCGCTCAGAAGGCCGCTCGGGCCTTATCGGAGGACCGTGCTCGCCAACTACTTGATCGGGTTGCGTGAAGGGCTCGAGGCCGCTCTGGTCGTGAGCATCCTCGTCGCCTACCTGGTTCGAACCGACCGCCGCCATGCCCTTCCCGCCATCTGGATCGGCGCGGGCGCAGCGATCCTGCTCAGCTTCGTTGCCGGCGCGATTCTCACCTTCACCTCGAGGTCACTGTCGTTCAAGTCGCAGGAAATCTTTGGCGGGGTCATGTCGATCCTGGCCGTGATCTTCGTCACCTGGATGATTTTCTGGATGCGCCGCACTGCCTTCGCCCTCAAAGGTGAGCTGCATAGCAAGCTCGACACGGCGCTGGCGATGGGCATTGGCACCTTGGCGCTCACTGCGTTCATCGCTGTCGCCCGAGAAGGGCTCGAAACGGCGCTCTTCATCTGGACGGCGGTGCAGTCGACGGGATCGGCGGGCACGCCGGTCGTAGGTGCCCTGCTCGGACTGTTGACGGCTTCAGTACTTGGCTATCTGCTCTACCGGCGATCGGTGAAGCTCAACCTGTCGCGGTTCTTCCGCTACACAGGTGCCGCCCTCGTCGTCGTCGCCGCTGGCGTTTTGGCGTACGGGTTCCACGACTTGCAGGAAGCCGGCCTGCTCACCGGGGGTGGCCTCGACAAGGTCGTGTTCGACGGGTCCGGGGTCCTGCCGCCGTCGAGTTGGTACGGCACCCTGTTCAAAGGCCTCTTCAGCATCAGTGTTGCACCGACGAGACTGGAGCTCGCGGTTTGGTTCGCGTATCTGGTGCCGACGATGGTGCTGTTCCTCCGCCCGCCGCGACGCTCACCCGAGGCCGAGGCCGCAGCCGCGCCTACCACACCCCAGCCCGAGAAAGCCGTGGGCGCGCTTCCCTAGGTTCGCGTCAAACCAGAACTCATTCAAGGAAACGGCCCGACCGGCCGATCCTTCGGGGGTACGCAACAACAAACAGTCCCCTGGATGACTGGCGCACCCGGGGCGAGTCGAGAACCGGCTCGCGCGTCGACAGGGCTCCTCGAAACGGAGACCAATGCAGACGCGTTCACCCTTGCAAAAGGCCGCCCTCGGAGCCGTGACGCTCCTGGTCAGCCTGCTTGCACTTCCGTTCGGAGCGCTCGCGCCGGCTGCGGCACATGCATCGGCGGGATCCGATGAGGCCCGCTTCTTGTCCCTGACCAATCAGCTGCGCGCCTCTGTCGGTGTCCCCGGACTTTCGCTCGACGCGAGCATGTCGAACGTGGCCCGGAGCTGGGCCCAGCAGATGGCTGCCAATGGCACGATCGCTCACAACCCGAGTCGGGGAAGCCAAATCACCGGGTGGTCTGTCCTCGGCGAGAACGTCGGGATGGGCAGCAGCGTCGACGTTGTGCACGAGGCACTCGTGAACAGCCACGCACACTATGAGAACCTCGTCAGCTCCGAGTTCACGCTCGTGGGAATCGGCGTCGCCTACGGACCAAACACCATCTACGTCGCCCAGGAGTTCATGGCCCCCGCCGGCGGCGGCTCCCACCAGATCGAATCCGCGCCGGAGCCCGAACCGACGACGGCTCCGGTCGAGGAGTCATCCACGACATCGGTCCCGGCCGCGCGTCCATCGGCTTCGACGACTGCAGCGCCCGCGACGACTTCCACGACCGCAGCGCCAGAGGCGCCCGCAGCCACCCCCGCGCCGGACCCCGTGCCGAACGAACTTCGGCCTGTCCTCGAACAGTTGCGTGAGTGGACCGCCATCTTCTTCCCGGGAGCCGACGCGTCGGTAGCCTTGCCCCGTGGCGCGTCCAGTGCGGGTGATGGTGGTTGAGGACACTGACCACGTCCGACGAATGCTCACGTCGATGCTGGCGCTCGACGGTTTCGAGATCGTGGCCGAGGCCGCCGACGGGGAGCAGGCTGTAGAAGCCGTCGCCGCGGCCGACCCCGATGTCATCGTGATCGACTACAAGATGCCGGCTATGGACGGCCTGGCCGTCGCCCGCCTAGTGCGCGAAACGCGCCCCCAGCAGGTGGTCATCCTCTACACGGCGTACGTCGATGCCGCCATCGAGCGGGAAGCTGCGGCCGCCGGCGTCTCGCTCTGTGTCGACAAGATGGAAGGGCTGGCGTCGCTCGAGCGGGAGATCTCACGCTTGTCCGGCACGCTGGACTAACGACTGACGGGAGTTCGCTGACCGATCAGGCCAGGATCAGGAACTGCACGATTGCCGCGCCGAAGATGGCGATCAGCAAGATGGCAAGGGTGATCGTCGTCCCACGGCGCACAGAAGCACGGTAGCCCCCGGCGAACTGGGGACACGTGGGTGCCTCATAGGGAAGTGTCGCCAGTTGCCGCTGGGCGCGCGCTGGGCCTACTCCGATGCGAGCGCCAGCGACACGCCGTCGCCAGCGCAGAGGTGGAGCTCCTCTGCGGCCGATCGGCGGTTGAGCGCCACCGCCACCAGGCCGTACGAATCAGTGACGAGCCCGATCTGGCCCGGACCGAGTTCTGAATAGCTGGCGACCCGGACAGCCGTGCGCGCAGTATCGCCGTGCCGGAGGACGAGGCGGTCGCCCATCCCCGCGATCTCCCCAGGGTCGACATTGAGCTGGACATTGCCGAACCTGTCAATCCAGAGAACCTCGGCCTCGACGCGGTCCTCCTCCAACCTCGACAGCGGGATGATCCCGGGAATCAGCGAGAGGGGATCAACTTCTTCCCCGAGCGCGGCGAGGTCGACACCCCGACAGAGATGGGCGGCGACAGGCCCGAAGATGTCACGGCCTGCGAACGTCTGCCCCGGGGCCTCGAGGTGGTACTCGGTGTTGGTCAAGGCGACGGCGCGGCGCGCACCGCCCGCGATCGCTGCGGCTGGCGCGAGAAGGCCGTTATCGGGGCCGACGAGCACGGAGACGCCGATTCCGTCGCCGTCACCGTTGGTGCCGAGGTCATTGCCGACCTCCACGGCGACGGCGCGCCGCGAGCTCCCGACACCGGGGTCGACGACGGCCAGCACCACGCCGGGCACGAGGTACTGGATGCTGCGCGCGAGCGTGAGCCCGCCGGCCCGCACGTCGTGAGCGGGGACCTGGTGGGTGACGTCGACCACGGTGGTGCCGGGCGCGATGGCGCGGATGACTGCCTTGACGACACCGGCGAACTCATCGACGAGCCCGTAGTCCGACAGAAACGAGATGGTGTCGAACGTGGGCCCGGGACCGGCCCCCCCGGACGAGCTCAGCCGGCCTCCGTATAGGTGCGCGCCAGGTAGCGATCGACGTCGTCCTCTCGAACTCGGTAGGACTTGCCCACCCTGACGGCCGCGATCTCACCCGCCTTGATAAGCCGGTACACGGTCATCGTAGAGACCCGTAAAAGTTCGGCAACCTCAGCTGCGGTCAGGAACCGCGGCCTTGCTTGCGACGACGATTGCACTCGACATCACCCCTCTTCGCTGTGGGCAATGTACGCCGCTGATGCCAATGAGGAAAGGGGCAGTCGATTTTCCTAGCGCTGGCCGAGCTGGCGCGACCGTTCGGTCGCCGCCGTCACCGCCTCCAGCAGAGCACTCCGGACAGCGCGCGATTCGAGGACTCGCAGCGCCGCCGCTGTCGTGCCTCCGGGGGAGGTCACTGCGGCGCGTAGCTCCTCGGGGTCATCGCCGGTCTCGACCAACAGCCGGGCCGACCCCAACAAGGTCTGCAATACGAGGGCTTTGCTGACCGACCGCGACAATCCGTTGAGCACCCCGGCATCGACAAGCGCTTCGGCCATGAGGAACAAGTACGCAGGCCCGGAACCCGACAGACCGGTCACTGCATCGAGGAGCGGTTCGGTCACGCGCTGCACGACCCCCACGGCCGACAAAATCCCTTCGGCCCAGTCGAGGTCGACATCCTGGGCCGTGCTACCACCAGCGATTGCGGCCGCGCCGGAACCGATCAGCGCAGGAGTGTTGGGCATAGCTCGCACAACGGCGACCCCGGGACCCAACCACTCCTCGAGAGATTCGATGCGGACCCCGGCGGCCACCGACAGACAGCGCCGGGTTCCCGCCTTGGCGAGCGCCTCACATGCGGCTTCGACGTCGTTGGGCTTCACGACGATCACCGCGTCGGTGACGGCCGGAACTTCCTCGGCGAAATCGACCTCGGTATAGCGCGAGGCCAGGTCTTTGCGGCGGGCGGCGACGGGCTCGACGACGGCAAGGCGGGCCGGGTCGGTCCACTGGGCCGAGATCAGCCCGCTGAGGAGCGCTTCCCCCATGCGGCCACCGCCGACGATGACCAGATCGGGCGCCATTAAGGGAGGCTAACGCCCCCGGCGTCTAAGAGAAGGCAGCGGCGCGGCGCGAGAGCAGTTGCTCGAGCACCGGTGGAGTCAGGACCGTGAAGTGACCACGAGCGCAGCGGGCCTCGGGGAGCGTCCAGTTCGCCGGTGGCGGGAGCACCGGCGCAAGCAGCCCGCAGGGGCAAGGAACGACCTCGCCGGTAAGCGGCTGAGCCGCCGCCTGGTCAGCCGCAGGCAGCCGCCCTGCAGAATCGTCTCGTCGGTCCATACCGCAACCCCCTGTCCGGCACTAAGTGTCGCGAACATAGAGGTCTGACGCAAGCAGTACTTACTTGAGGAAGTTCATCGGGTTCTGGGGACTGCCGTCGACCCGGGTCTCGAAGTGTACGTGCGGGCCCGTGCAATGCCCGGTGCAGCCCTCGTACCCGATCACCTGGCCCTGGTTGACCGATTGCCCATCACTGACGGAGATCTTGCTTTGATGGCCGTAAAGGGTGCTGAGGCCACCACCGTGGTCGATGATCGTCGCCTGGCCGTACCCACCGTTCCAACCCGCGCTGATTACCGTGCCAGATTTGGCGGCCACGATGGGGGCGCCGAACCCGGCGGCTATGTCGATTCCCGTGTGCATCCGACCCCAACGCATGCCGAATCCCGAGGTGACGGGTCCGCCCACGGGCCAGACCAGGCCCGCCTTCGACGGAGATCCTCCCCCGCCGCCTCCGCCGCCGGAGGAAGCACGCGCCGCTGCCGCTTGGGCTTGGCGAGTCTTGACCAGCGCCTCGATGTTGGACTCTTCTCGCGAGAGGGCGTCGACCTCAGCGGTGTATTCCTGGATCCTGGTGTCCAAGGCGCCCTTCAGCCGGCTCTGTTGTGTCAGTGCCTGCTTGAGCTCGTCGAGATGCTTGACCGCGGCCTGACGGCGCGACGCGGCTTGGTCGCGCAACTGGGCCAGGTTGGACTGCTGCGCTTGCTGGTCTTCGCGTGTGGCCCGCAGTTCACCGAGTGCCGACCGATCGGCATTGGCAACCTGGCTCAACAGCGTCTCGCGCCGGCTGGCTTCGGCGAGGTCACGCGATCCTACGATGTCGAAGAACGAGTTCCCCGAGGGATGGGTGTAGGCGCGGATGGCGATGGCCGCTGCGTCAGACTTCAGTTTGGTCATGTGCTTTTCTGTCTCCGCCAGCCGGGCCTCGGCGGTACCGACTGCCGACTGGGCCGCTGAGGCGGCTTGCTCGGCGCTCTGGGCATTGCTGGATTGCGCATTCACGCTGGCATCGAGATCGCGAACCGCGCCTTCGAGCTGCGCGTCCTCGGCTTTGGCTGCGTCGAGCTTGCCCGCAGCGTCGACCTTCTTGGAGTGGGCGTCGGCCTTCTTCTGCAGGTCCGAGTCGAGCGCGTCGGCACCCGCCGGTGAGGCCAAAGCCATCACTAGCAGTGCAACTATCAGGGCGGCCGTGAGCTTGCTCTTTGCCATCAGGTGGGAGCGCTCTTCAGCCTCCGCCGGGCTGCCAAAGAACGTTAGAACGCTAATGACTCCTACAAGCCGCGCGCAAGCTTGGTGCCGTGCGCATAGAGGCCCGAGGAACCTACCGGCTCGGCCGTACTTCCCCGAACGGCCGTCCGTTTCCGCCCCTCGGGCCCGGCGCAGACTCTAGCCGCACCCCGCCCCGCGCCGCAAGTAGAAACACATGAAAGTAAACGAAAAGGTTTAATCCCAGGCGTGAAAATCGCCGACGCGGGATCGAGCCTTCACTGGCACTCCACCAGTTCTCGCACGGTGAGATCGGTGCAGAGGCGGCGCAGCCGCGCCGCCGTGATCGACCAGCTGTAGCGGCGGGATAAACCTTCTGCAGCACTACCCATTCTCGCAGCTAGGTCTGGCTGATCGACGAGTTCCGTCACATAGTCGGCGAACGCCTCCGGGTCGCAGCCACCGACAAGAAACCCGGTTCGGCCGTGTTCCACCAGGGTGCGAAGTCCGCCGACGGCGGAGGCCACGACAGGGGTGCCGCAGGCCGCGGCCTCCAGCGCGACGAGACCAAACGACTCCGAGCGGCTGGGCACGACGCAGACATCGGCGGCCCGGTAATAGGCGGCCAGGCCGCCATGAGGCTGGGGTGGCACAAAGAGCACCCGACGGCCGACGCCGCGTTCGTCGGCGAGCTTCCGCAAACGGCTCAGCTCGGCTTCGCCACCCGGCCCGCTGGGGCCGCCGACGACAACCAAACGGGCACGGGGTGGCCCGAGAGCGAGCGCCTCAATGGCGACATCGACTCCCTTGAGATGCTGGATGCGACCGACGAACAACAGCACGGGGTCGTCGTTGAGTCCCAAGCTCAACCGAGCCTCCTGACGGTCGCCGGGAGAGAACAGTTCGTGGTCGACGCCCGGGGGGACGACTTCGATACGCGCCCCTTCGGCGCCGTACAGGTGCTCGAGCTGGTGCCGCTCCTCGACCGACGAAGCGACTATTGAATCTGCGCACCCGATGACCTCGGCCTCGGCTTGGGCTCTCGGGTAGTCGATATCGGACATCACCGACGCCTTCACTCGCTCAAGAGTGTGGAACGTGCAGACGAGCGGCAGTGAGAGTTCGTGTTTCAGCGCGTGGCCAGAGACGCCGGAGAGCCAGTAGTTGGCGTGAATCAGGTCGGGAGGACCCTCGCGGTCGAGCAGGCGCAGAACGCCACCGGTGAATTCATCAATGACTTCGCCCAGCTGATCGACAGCGACGGGCGCAGGCGGTCCGGCGGCCACATGGTGCACCCGAAATCCGGGCTCGACCGACACGACCGGCGCCAGGCCGGGGCGCCAGGCGCGGGTGTACACGTCACAGTCGACCCCAGCCCGGGCCAGCGCCGACGCCAGCGATCGCACATAGACATTCATCCCGCCGCCATCGCCAGTGCCCGGCTGGGCGAGTGGGGACGTGTGGAGGGAGAGGACAGCCAGTTGGCGCACGACGGGCGAACTAGGGCAGGACGGACTGCACGTCGGCCTCGCCGGCCTTGTACCGCCGGGTGAGCTCAGCGGCGAGCGAGTCGATGCGGTCGAAAAGAGCACTGCGGTCAGCCGACAACGTGTGGTCGGCTTCGGCGAGGCGCTCTCTCAGATCTCGCAGGTCGTCGTCGCTTAGATCGGGAAGCGACGTTAGTAACCGACGGTCGACAAGCGCATCGAGCTCGGCGGTGACCGCGTCGACGTCGGGGGGGAGGAGGTTGCTGACGATATGGGTGTGACCGCCAGGATTCACGTTGCCGGCCAGCGCTTCAGGGAGCTCGTCGACGAGGTGGGACATGTCGGTTGGAGCCGCGCCGTCGCCCCGTCGGGTCAGCTCGCGTCCCACGATGTCGGTTGCCCCATGAATCAACCGGCGCAAATAGGACACCTTCGCCTCGACGCTTGTGCACGCCGCCCGGCGCGCCCGGAGCTCATCGAGGGGCAGGTCGCCCAAAGCCGCATCGTCATCGGGCGCCAGCACGCTTTCGACTTCGTCCTTCAGCATCGACACGAGGTTACCGTTTCAGCCGGGTCCGGCGGTCGGGCGGGTAGTAGCGGTAGACAGCCCGCCCCCGGACGGCCGCTCTCTTGACCGGTCCGAAGGTGCGACTGTCGGTACTGAAATCAGGGTTGTCGCCGAGCACCGTTACTTCCGAGGAGGTGCACGCAGCCACCCGTTTGATGACGAGTCGCGCCGGAGCGCGGGGGTCGACGAGTGCAACCATGTCGCCCATTCTGACGTCGCTGGTGCGGGTGACGAGGAGGCGATCGCCGGGCTCAAGGGCCGGTCGCATGCTGTCGCCGACGACCTCAACCCGCCGTATCCGCAGGACGGCGGCGCCCGACGCGGCTAGCACAGCGGCAGCGAGAAGCGGGCCTGCGCCTGCCGCCCGAACGACTGGATAGTGTGCGCGGGCCGACCTTCCCCCGATACGAAGGAGCATGAGCATGCCCATTCTCACCCGCGTGGCCGCGATCGCAGACACATTGCGTCCTCCCCGGCAGGTGCACGCCCACTGCGATCTCCCCTGCGGCGTCTATGACCCGGCCCAAGCTCGCATCGAGGCGGAGTCGGTCAAGGCGATCCAGGAGAAGTACCAGGGCTCCGACGACGCCGTGTTCCGGGAGCGCTCCGTGCTCATCAAAGAGGAGCGGGCTGATCTGGTGAAGCATCACTTGTGGGTGCTGTGGACCGACTACTTCAAGCCGGAGCACCTCGAGGCGCACCCCGAGCTGCACCAGCTCTTCTGGGACGCGACCAAAGCTGCGGGCGCGGCCAAGAAGTCGGAGGACCCGGCGCAGGGCCAGCAGCTGCTCGACCTGATCGCCCAGATCGACAAGGTTTTCTGGGAGACCAAAAAGTAAACTTCGCCCAATTCGCGTTAGTCGATGAAGGCGACGGCGGCGGCGGCCCAGATCGGGCCTAGGACTATCAGGGAGTCCAGTCTTCGTAGGCCCGGGGCATGGGCTTCGCCGTCGCCCACGACCGCCGAACCGACGAGTGGACCCAGCGGCGCGAGAATGGCGGCCAGCAGTCCCAGGAGGACCGGGGTGCCCGGCTGAAACGGGGGCACCAACAGCACGGCGGACAGGATCACAACCGGGATCAGCGCCGCGACGCCGGCTACCGGGCCCTCCCACACCGACGACGCGCCGGTGCCAACGAGGTACGCGCCGGCGTCGTAGGTCGCGGCATAGGCCAGGAGCAGGAACGCGGCTTCGATGTGGTCGGCGCGAAGGAGCACCGGCGCGGCGGCGGCGAGGCCGAGCGACACACCGACAGCCGCAATAACTGTCCCGTCTCGTGTCGCCGATCCCCGGGAGAAGAACAGTGCCGCGACAAACGCTAGAACCACGGCGCCGCCGACGGTCGCGGCGACGATTTCGTAACCGAGGATGGCGACGCCCGGGATCGCCACGGCGATGACTGCAGAGGTGCCGATCAGCACGAGGCGGCCCTGGCCCAGCCGCACCCGCGACGCCTGGCACGCGCCGACGAAGGCGGTCAGGCCCAACCATGCGGCGAGGAACTCGGCACCACCAGCCGCGGCGCCGACGGTCACGATGGCCCAGAGCAGTCCGAGGCGCCCATGCGGGCCTCGGCTGTCGTGCACGACGGCCAGACGGGATAGGACCTTGCGAAGGCCGCCTTCGAAGATCGGGGTCGGCGCCTTCGCCGCATCCTCGGTGGCCGACGGATCTACCGGCAGGGCTGGTGACTCCGGCGGCAGTAATGGGGGACGAGGCGGCCGTGGCTCCGGCGCGGCCGGGGCGAAGGGTTGCAGGCCTCTGTGCGCTGAATCCGCGCCGGGCTGCACGACCGCTTGGAAACTACCGCTGGCCGACGACCAACCTGACCACGGCTCCTCAGGCGCCGGCTCCTCGGGCGCCGGGCGCTCGGTGGCCACCTCCACGTCCTCGGGGTGCGGACTCAGTTCAACAGCTGATGGCGAGTCGAGATCGGTGTTCGCCTCGGGCTCGGCTGCGAGCCACCGGGGCTCGTCCAATTCGGGCTCCTCCAGGCCGAGATCGTTCACCTCATCAAGCCAGACGGTCTCGTACACGCCGGTCGGGGGGCCCTCATCGGCCACCTCGGGCTCCCGCTCCATGAGGTCGAGGGCAACTGGCGCCTCCTCCACCAGCGGGTCGGCCGCTGCCACCTTTGCGCCCCAAAGTTGATCGCTGTCAGAGCCGCCGGAGACCGGCGGCAGGACAGCAATGACGTCATGCCCTTGAACTGCCGTGTCGGTGTCAGCAGGTTGGCCGTTCACCCAGACGCGGGAGCGGGCAAGGACGCCCGAGAAGCGCTCGCCATAACGGAGCTCGGCCTGCTGCAGGATCGCCTCGACCGTCGTGCCTTCCAGCTCGGCGCGCGCCACGCCTGCCGCCTCTCGGGCCGCCGCGAACAATCGAAGAACAGGCACGGGAGCAATCCTATGGCGGTAATTTCAAATGATGGAGGTTGAAGTCATCCGCAGTCGCCGGAGACGCAAGACAGTTCAAGCGTCAAAGAAGGACGGCGTCCTGCGCGTTTCCATTCCTGCATCGATGACCAAGGCCGAAGAGGAGAAGTGGATACAAGAAATGGTGCGGCGGGTCGATCGCCGCGATCGGCGGGCGAAACCGAGCGATCTGCAGGCCAGAGCGAGCGTGCTCGCCGCCCGCTACGGCCTTCCTGTGCCTGCTCAGGTGCGGTGGGTCGACAACCAGCAGAGCAGGTGGGCATCGTGCACGCCGCTCGACGGCACCATCCGTCTTTCGTCGCGCGCCGCCGAGTTCCCCGAGTGGGTCATCGACTACCTCCTCATCCACGAGGTCGCTCACCTCGCCGAGTCCGGCCATGGTCCTCGGTTCTGGGCCCTCGTGAACCGCTACCCGAAGGCGGAGCGAGCGCGGGGTTTCCTTATTGCGAAGGGCTAGACCTCCGCTTTCGGCCGCTCAGGCCTGAAGTCGGCTCTTGATGCGGCCGACAAGGCGTTCGGCGAGCGCCGGCGTCAGCAGGTCGGTGCCATGGCCGGACTCGGGAATCAGCCACAGGTCTTTGGGTGGTCGGAGCCACTCGTAGAGCGTGCGGGCATGCTCCTCACCGAAGTAGTGGTCATCGGGGTCGTGGACGATGATCGAGAAGCCAGGGGCGATCGCGGCGGCGATATCACGTGACTCGGGGACGCCCTTCCAGTCGGCGGCGACACGCGTTCGCAGGACGCTCGACAGGAATAGCCGGCCACTGCGGGTACTGATGTGGCGCCGTATGCGCTCGGTGGCCTTGGTGTCCCACGAATTCGACCAAGCCGGCGCGCTGATGGCAATGACGCCGGCAACACCCCCGATGGTGCCAGCGTGGAGCAGAACTGCCGCGCCACCCAGGCTGATCCCCATGGTTACGACGGGGGCGCCGCTCGGCGCGGCGGCGACGGCCGCGGCGACGTCCAGTGGCTCCAGATGGCCCATTGTGCAGCGGCCACCCGAGCGTCCGTGTCCCCGTAGGTCGGGCACGACCACGTTCACGTCGCGGGCCAGGAGGTGGGCGAAGGCATGGATTCTCGGGGTCCGCGACGAAAGAGCGAATCCGTGGACCAGGACGACCGTGGCCGGCGCGTCCGGGGGGCCGGGCACCATCGCAGCCGAGATCCGCACGTTGTCGGTTGTGACGAGCGAGAGCCACTGCTCCGGCCCGTATCGAGGCACGCGGACGTACCGACGGGCGTAGCTGGTCAGTCCGCTGCTGAAGGCGATCGCTCTTGGCGCCATTGCAACTCAGCTTTGCCGAGGTCGGTTGATGGGGGTGCGTCGTAGAGGTATTCGTCGAGAAGTGAGCGCCAATGGCCGGTGGCGTGCATGCGCCCGAATATCGCGCTCATTCCCCACACGACCCGGTCGAGAATCACGTAGGACGGGGGCATGTTCAGGAGCCGGATGACGTCGCCGTACTCACCTTGAAGGTCGAGCATCTTCTGCAATGTGCGGCCGACAAACTCTGGATCATAGGTGAACTTGTCGACCTGGAACGGAAGGTACGGCGTGCTGCAGTACTCGTAGATGCGATCGGGATCGACGCCGTGGTCGGGGGCCAGGAAGCCGGCGTCGACGAGCGCGTCCACCGTGCCCTGAGGGTGTTGTTCCAGGATGTTGTCGAGAATCGGCGTCAGGCCTTCGAGCTCGCCCGGGCTCCAGCGCTTGACGAGTCCGAAATCGAGGAATGTCACCCGTCCCTTGCCCGGGTGGAAGCGATAGTTGCCGGGGTGCGGATCGCCGTTGAACACACCGTGGCGCCAGATCGATCCCTCGGCGAAACGGAAGAGGATTTCGGCTGCTTGGCGCTTGTCCTCGTCGGTGGCGGTGGCCGTGAACTCCTTCCACGACACTCCGTCGACCCACTCGCTGGTGATGACGCGACGGCTGCTGCGCTCGGGAACGATGTCGGGCACATGGATGAAGGGGTGGCCCCGGTAGCGCTCGGCGAACTCGGCCTGACAACGGGCCTCCAGCCGGTAGTCGAGCTCATCGGACATCCGGGCCCGCAACTCGTCGACCATGGCCTTGACGTCCATGTTCTTGAGGGCGAACGACGCGAAGAGGCCGTAAAGGAGCTCGGCATTGTCGAGGTCGGACTTGATGGCCCGGTCGACGCCCGGGTACTGCACCTTGACGGCAACGACGCGTCCGTCGTGCATGACCGCGCGATGGACTTGGCCAATGGAGGCCGCTGCTCTTGGTAACGGGTCCCAATCAAGGAAGAGGCGCTCGGGATCGTCGCCGAGCTCCTCCCGGATGACGCCCTCGGCCAAACTCGGCGCCATGGGCGGAACGTCGGCCTGCAGCGTGGCTAACGCAGCCTGAGCCTCCGGTGGAAGGCCCTCGGCGATGAACGACACCATCTGACCCGCCTTCATGATGGCGCCCTTCATGCCGCCGAGCAGCTCGGCGACGTCCTGGGCGGTGCGAATTGCAAACTGCTCTTCGAGTTTCCTCCGTTGCTCGTCGGTCGCCCGCCGGCCCCGCGCCTTGACGATCGCCCAATTCACGGCCCGTCGGCTCGTGAGCCACCACACCCGGGCCTGGCGCTCCAGACGGATACGCCGGTCGGCGTCGGCAAGGACGATGCCCGCGGCGGTCGTCGCCACGACCGCGCTGCTTCCCGCAGCTATCGGAATTGCCTTGCGAAGTCTCAGGAGACGTCCACTACCTACGAGGTCGGACCGACCGACCTGGCCTCCCGCTCGGCCTTCTCCTGGTCGTCTCGACAAAGGCGCGCCGCCGGAATCGCCTCGAGGCGGTCCTTGTCGATCGGCTTGCCGCATGCCTCGCACGTGCCGTAGGTGCCCTCGTCGAGCCGGCGGAGGGCGTACTCAACGTCGGTCAGCTCGGCTTCGATTTGCTCGAGTATCGACAGGTCCTTCTCCCGCTCGAACGTCTCGGTGCCCATGTCGGCTTGGTGCTGGTCGTAGCTCGACAGCTCGGCCACGCTCTCCTGCTCGCTCTCCTCGGTCAGGTTCTCGTCCGCAAAGCTCTCGCGGACGCCCTCGAGCCGGGTTCGCTCCTCGTTCAACCGTTCCCTGGCGTCGTTGTCACCCATGGCGCGTGAGCCTACCGGCGCGCGAAGGGGATGCGTCTCCGGCGCGCGGCACAGTCGAGATATTTCTCACCTGATTTTGCCAATATACTCTTGTCTCATTGACTGATAGAGGCTATACTAGGGGGTGGTCGCTTCCCCCTTAGATGATCTCTTCCTTTGGGGATGTGCGATGTCAAAGCGTTGTTCTGGATGCAAGCAAGTCTTACCGTTTAGCAGCTTCAATGTCCGGCGACGGTCTCGTGACGGCCGACAGTCGTATTGCCGAAGTTGCAACTCAGCGAGCAGCAGGAAATACCATCATTCAAACAAGGCGGGGCACAATCGCCAGATTCACCGGCGAAGCCGAAAGATCGCAGGAGAGATGAAGCAGCTCGTGTACGAATACCTACTTGAGCATCCTTGCGTGGACTGCGGAGAAGCCGACCCTGTCGTGCTGGAGTTCGACCACCTTCGGGACAAAATTGCGAATGTGAGCGCCCTCACTGGTGGCGGTGCAAGTTGGCCTGAGATCATCGCTGAAATAGCAAAATGCGAAGTGGTGTGTGCCAATTGTCATCGACGCCGGACCTGCAAGAGAGCTCGCAGCTTCCGCTATGTGGTGTCTCGTCGATTGCCCGCATCGTCGTCCGCAGACAGGTGCCCGAGGTCGACGGCTGTTGAAGTCGCAGTGTCCGCCGGCCAACAGCTCGTCCTCGAACTCCCGCTGCAATAGGACACCGCGGCACCCTACGATGGGCCGGGGGCGTAGGTCAGTGGTAGACCAGCGGCCTTTTAAGCCGACAGTCGAGGGTTCGATCCCCTCCGCCCCCACTCACGCCTGCCATCGGACGGTACCCTTGGTAAGCACATTTCGGTAAGGATCGTTGCATGCCAAAGCGGTTCGGGAAGGGCCATGGGCCCTCTAAGGAAGAGATCGAAGCCGAGGCGGCGCGGGAAGTCGAGCGCCTGACCCGAGCTTCTATGGGCCCGACGGGCGGCGCCATGGGCGGCCCCCCAGGTATGGGCGGCGGGGGCGGGGGCGGGGGCATGGGCACTCCGGGCGGGCTTCCAACTCCTCTCGACAATGTGGCTCGCTCATTGAAGGGGCGTTCCGCGAAGCAAGGGCCGCGCCGGCCGTCCAAGGAGCCGTCGTTGCTCCCGCAGGGTCCGGTCGGTTCCTCGCTGGTCGGCGGTGACAAATCTGGCACTACCAACCCGTTTGGTGAGGTTCCTCAGGGTGGAGTGGGCGACTCTCTCGGCACTGGGGCCCCGTCATACGGCGGCGACTATGACGCGCCGTCCGGCTTCGATTACATCAACGAGGAGGAGGCCGAGGACGAAGAGATCAACATCACCGAGATGGCGCTGCGTGACCACGCGGCGCGCTTCGGGGCCCGACCCGAGGACATGGTGATCCAGGTCGACGTACTGACCGCCGAGCAGATGCGCGACCAGGCGATGGCGCAGTTCATGTCGAAGCAGGAACGGCGCCGACCCGAGGGTCGGCCGAGTGGCCCCGCGCCGACCGGGGAGAGCGTGCTTGCCCGCCTCGAGGCGCGCCGCAGGCAGAAAGAGGAGGACGAGGCCGCCGCCGCTGAGGAAGGGGGCGTGCTCGGTCGGCTAAAGGCCAAGCGCCAAGCCGAACCGGAGCCGGAGCCGGCGCGTCCGGCGTTCCGACCCCGCCCCAAGATGCGGATGATCGGCGAGGACGACGAACCCGACGACGAGGAGCTCGAAGAGACTGCGCTTGAGGAGGACGAGTACGAGGAGGACGAATACGACGAGGAGGACGATGACGAGGTAGAGCCGGAGCCGGAGTTTGCTCGCTTGGCCCCATTATCTCCGATCCGGTCCCGCGGTGGGCACGCCGCCAAGAAGTCTCCCGCCAGGAAGGCGCCGGTCAAGAAGTCGCCTGCGAAGAACGTTCCGGCCAAGAAGTCCCCCGCCAAGAAAGGCGCGCCGGTCAAGAAAGCCCCTGCGAAGAAAGCCCCGGCAAAAAAGGTCCCGGCCAAGAAAGTCGCCCCAATCAAAAAGGCCGCGCCGGGCAGGAAGTCCCCTGCGAAGAAAGCGCCGGCCAAGAAATCCGCGCCCTCCAAGAAGGTTGCGCCGGCCAAGAAGGTTGCGCCGGCCAAGAAACCCGCTCCCACCAAGAAGCCCGCGCCAACCAAGAAGTCAGCCCGCTCCCGGCGCCTCTGACGGAGGCTGGGTCCTCGCCAGGATCGCTCCGATCTCCTCGTCGGTCGTGGGCGAGAAGTCCTCGTACCACTGGCCTACGGCCTGGAACATAATCGGCGAGCGAACGCAGACGACCTCGTAGACCTCCGCGCCGAGTTCGGCACATGTCGACCGCGCCCCCACCGGCACAGCAGCGACGATGCGGCGGGGTACCTGGGCTCGCAGCGCAGCCACCGCAGCACGCATGGTCGCGCCGGTTGCCAGGCCGTCGTCGACGACGATCGTGACCTTGTCCGTCACGTCGAGCGCCGCCCGTCCGGCCCGGTAGGCCTGCTGGCGGCGCACGAGCTCTACGCTCTCCTGCGCCGCCACCTCCTCGACGACCGCGTCGCTTAGGCGCAGTGGCTCTGTGATCGACCGGTTCACGATCCGCACCCCCCCGTCGGCGATCGCGCCCATAGCCAACTCGGCCCGCCCGGGCACACCGAGCTTGCGGACGACGAACACGTCGAGCGGCGCGCTCAATGCGGTCGCAACCTCGTACGCGACAGGAACGCCCCCGCGTGGCAATCCGAGCACCAGCAGGTCCGACGCACCAGCGTAATGACGCAGTCGTTCGGCCAGCGCTCGGCCGGCATCGGCCCGGTCACGGAAGGCCTTTCCTGGGAACGACACCGGGAGGCCCACCCTACGATGCTTCGGTGACGGACGCGATCGTTGTCGGCGCTGGCCCGAACGGTCTTGTCACGGCCAAGCTCCTCGCCGACCCGGCGCGTGTTAAGGACGGGTCAGTGACGGGGGCGGACAGAAATTTTGCCCCCCTCGACCTTCGTGTCATAGGCCGGCTGGGGGGCCGTCGCCGGACCGTGCACGACCCCGCCGTCGGCAAGCCGGAAAGTGCTGCTGTGCCACGGGCACGTCACGCAATTCTCGTCGTCGATCTCGCCCTCGTGCAGCGGCCCCCCGGCGTGCGTGCAGACATCGGCTATGGCGAACACGTCACCGTCGCGTCTCATGAGCAGCACATCGACATCGCCGGCCTTGACCACCAACGGCGCGTCCCCGGTCAGCACGCTTTCGTCGGCGACGATCTGCCAATCATCCGGCGCGTGGTCCCAGGCCTGGCGGTTCACGTTCACCCCGCGCCGGTAGGACAAGTGTCCGCCGAGGTACCCGCCGACCGTTGCCGCGGTTGCGCCGACGAAGCTCCACGTGAGTCCCTGCGCCCGACGGCCGCGCCGGCGCGCCACATACGAGAGGCTGTAGCAGGCGACGGCGGTCACGTTGCCGATGGCGTGGACCACGCCGATGCGGCGGTCTTCGCCATAGGTATCCGACCAGTCCGATAGGCCGGCGGCCGCGGTCGGCAGGGCGGAGACCACGCCGAAACCGATGAGTGAGTCAGAGGCTCGCCGGGACCGGTTCCCGCCGACGAGGTCGAGGACGAAGGCGCTCGTCCACGACCCGATGGCCAAGTCGGTAAGCATCGGGTGCAAAGGATGCCCCAGCCAGGTGCCGCTGAGCAGGTCTTTCACCGGACCGTGCGGCACCACCTTCTGGACGGCGCTCGCCACCGGTTCGGCGACCTTGTCGAGCGCCGAGGAATGGGAGATGCGGTCAACCAGGTCGTCTAACAAGGGCAAAGGCATACCTGCCCTGTACCCCGTTACTCGGGCGGCATCACCGGCAGCGACGACATGTCGGCGAGCGGCATGACTTCGAAGTGGGAGAAGTTGTACACCGGCGACTGCGCCAGCAGCATCTCCAGCTCGTCGTTGGATTCGACGTTGAAGATCCACGCGCCGCCGTGTGACCCGACGATGTGATAGCGGCCGATCACCTTCCCACTCTGCTCGAGTGGCGTGGCGTACTCGGGCATCCGCAAAACCGTCTTCATCATCTCGGTCGACAGCCGAGAGATCTCCATGCGCCACACGACCAGGAACTTCACGACGACCTCCTGAGAGAGACGGGGAACACCCCGAAACCCTACGCGTTGCCGCCGCCTGGCAAGATCAGCCGATGGAGATCGATGCAATCGTCGCCGACTCGGCGATCACCGCCGAAGGAAAGCTTTACCTGCAGGGGGGCGCCTGGTACCTGGTGAGCGCGCCGGCACTGCCAATCCGGATCCCCCGCATCGGCCTCGGAATCTCGATCCGAGTGGCATGGACCGATACCAACCAACCCCACAACTTCGACGTGCGCCTCCAGGATGCCGACGGGCACATCCTTGCTCTCGGAGACGCCCCCCCGGGAAGCGGTCCCGAGGACGGCAAGATTCGTCGGATCGGGAGCGACTTCAATGTCGGCCGTCCGGCGTACCTGCAACCGGGCGACGACCAGCTCATTCCTTTGGCGATGAACATCGATGGCCTCGTGTTCGAGGCGCCGGGTCGCTACGAGTTCGTGATCTCGATAGATGGTGAGGACGTGAAGCGCCTTCCCATGCGCATCGTCGAGACGGGGCCAGCGGGGCCGACCGTCGGCTGAAATTCGCGCTTGAATGCATTACATGGGCGCCGACGGGGAAGAATCAGTGGATGACGAATCCGCGCCTTGAAGACCATGTGGTGGGACTCGAGCTGCAAATTGTCGAGCTGGTAGAGCAGAAGCAGCGCGCCGAGGTGCAGGGCCGCACCGAGGACATCAAGGAACTGGAACGCCAGATCGACGCACTGCAGGCAGAGATGGCGACGAGTGCCGAAGTGGCAAGCGCCGACGGCGCGCGGGGGGAAACGGACGATGCCGAGGTGGCCGCGCCGAGTGCTGCCGAAGTGACGTCCGAGAGTTCGCCGGGCTTCTGAACTCTCACGCGGCGCGTGGCATTGGCGCCGCGTCGAGCAGTTCTAGGAGGGCAGCCTCAATCGGCCCGTGCATGATCAGACCGGAGTCGGACTCGTCCGGATCGGGCACATAGCCGAGTCGTTCGAGTTCTGCCGCGACCGTTTCGCCTGCGGAGTAGCGGTCGATAACTCGGGGGTCGATGTACGACGACCGGGACACGGCGGGCGTGTTCCCTAGGTAGTACGCCACCTCCTTCACCGCCCGAATAATGGCGCGCTTGCGGCCATTCGGTGTAGTCGCTGCCGTTGAGACGCTAAGGGCCATTGCGGCGATGACCGTCGCTCCCCACGTGCGGAAGTCCTTGGCCGTGTAGTCCCCTCCGGTGACTTCCTTGATGTAGGCGTTGATGTCGACCGAGCGCACATCGACCCACACTCGGCCACGACGCCACGCGAGGAGCTCGGACTTTCCACCGCGCCGACGCTTCAGCGCCTCGATCACCGCAGAGGCCTCGGTATCCACGATGCGGTGCGTCCGGTGCTTGCCGCTTTTGGCGTCGTAGTCGAACTCGATACGGCCGCCCGCGAGCACCCGGACGTGGCGTTTCTCGATCGTCGCCAGGCCGAAGGTTTGGTTCTCCTCGGCGTAGCCCTCGCTGCCGATCCGGAAGAGACCATGATCGAGCAGCCGGACGGCACAGGCGAGCACCCGTGCTCGGGGCAGGTCGGGAAGAGAGAGATCGGCTGCGACCCGCTCACGGAGCGCAGGCAGGGCCCGGGCGAACTCGAGCATATGGTCGAACTTCTCCCGATCCCGCCGCTGCCGCCAGTAATCGTGGTAGCGGTACTGCTTACGGCCTCGATCGTCGATGCCAGTGGCCTGGATGTGGCCTCTGGGATCGATACAAATCCATACGTCGGTCCACGCCGGAGGAATGACCAAGGCCCGAATGCGCTCTACAACCTCGGCATCGGTGACCCGCTGGCCGCAGGAGTCGACGTAGGTGAAGCCCCGGCCGGCGCGCCGCCGGCGGATTCCGGGTGCTGAACAGTCAGACCGGCGTAGCCGCACCTACATGCCTTACCCGCCCAGCGGCGGTTTTAGCTGAAGGACTGGCCGCAGCCACAACTCCGAGTGGCATTGGGGTTGTTGATGGCGAAGCCCGCGCCCTGGAGCCCGTCTTTGTAATCGAGCGATGCACCCTTCAGGTGAGGGGCGCTCTCGGGGTCGATGACCACCTTGATGCCGGCTACCTCGGTGAGGTTGTCGTCGGCAGCAATCTCACTGTCGAAGAACATCTCATAGCTGTAGCCCGAACACCCGCCGGGTCGGACGGCGACCCGCAGCGCGAGTTGGTCGTTGCCCTCCGCCTGGATGAGCTCCTTCACCTTGAGCGATGCCGACTCGGTTACGTCGATCATTGCGCCCGACTCGGTCTTCACGTCGCTCATTCTTGGTTCCTCCTGAGATCTGTCTTCATTTACGAGCTTACCCCGACGGATAGCTCAACCTGGCACGGGTCACGGTCAGCGAGGGTGCCGAACCGTTCAACACCTGCGCCACCAATCTCTTCCACAAAACCTTCGATCATTCCTCTGTGCAGGTGGCAGACGACCTCGGGAAATGCCTCCGCCAGCTCCCGGTAGGGACAATGGGTGAAGGCAATCCTGATTGCGTTGCCGTCGTCACCAATCGCCGGATCGAATCCCAACTCATCGAGGGCTGCCGTCAGCGCTTTGGCGCAGGCCTGGTCGGCGTTCGCGCCACGGGCAGGAGGGTGTTTGGCGGCCATGGCCCGCCCCTGGGCCGCGCCGGCGGCGGCGGACTCGTCGGGCAGAGCCGCAGTGATGGCTGCCAACTGCACCAACATCTTGGACAGCACGGGATAGGCGGGCGGTTCGAGCCCTAGCGCCGGCGCGCCTGTCGCAAGCGTATAGCGGTGCTGAGGACGGCCGACCGAGCCCTTTCCCTCGACCTCCAGCTGGAGAAGCCCCACATCGCGCATGCGCTCGAGGTGGGGGCGCACCGTGTTGGGGTGCAGGCCGAGGACCTCGGAGATGTCGGCCGTCGAACGAGGCGACTGGGCCCGCGCCAGCTCCAGGTAGATCGCGTACCGGGTGTTGTCGCCGAGCGCTTTGAGGACTGCCAATCGCGCCGAGGACGGTTCTGCGCTGGACACGCTTCGCATATTACCGGCCAGCACCGGTAAAATCCACGCGATGGCCAACCACACTCCGTCCGAAGCCGACGTCATGGCGGTGCTGCGGGGTGTTGTCGATCCCGAACTTGGATCCGACATCGTCGACCTCGGGATGGTGAACGGGGTGGAGGTGGCCGACGACGGCGTGGTGTTGGTGACCGTCGCCCTGACGATCTCGGGGTGCCCGCTGCGGGTGCAGATCCGCGAGGACGTGGAGTCGAAGGTCCGCGGGCTGCCGGGCGTAACCGCAGTGGCGGTCAAGTTCGGCGAGATGACCCAGCAACAGCGGTCAGAGGTGATGCAGCGAGCCCGGCGCAAGGCGGCCGACAACGCGCCGGAAACTGAGGTGCCGCTCACTACCCGAGTGCTGGCGGTGGCCAGCGGCAAGGGTGGGGTCGGCAAGAGCAGCGTCACCGTGAACTTGGCTTCGGCGCTCGCCGTCCAGGGCTTCACCGTCGGTGTGCTCGACGCTGACATATGGGGATTCAGCGTTCCCCGGATGCTGGGGATCCAGGGGCGCCTCGGCGCCGACGCCGAGGGCCGGATCAGTCCCCACGAGGTCGTTGTCGGTACGGGCCGGATCAAGGTCGTCAGCATGGGGTTCCTCGTCGATGACGAAGACATGGCGATCATGTGGCGAGGGTTGTTGCTGGCCAAGGCCTTCCAGGAGTTCCTTCAGAAGGTCGCTTGGGGCGACATGGACTACCTCGTGATCGACATGCCCCCTGGCACGGGCGACGTGCAAATGGCACTCGGGCGGATACTGCCGCGCGCCGAGATGTTGATTGTCACCACCCCAGCTCTGGCCGCCCAGAAGGTGGCCTCACGGGTCGCTGACATGGCGCGCCGTTCGTACCTGAAAGTGCTCGGCGTCATCGAGAACATGAGCACCTTCACCTGCGATCACGGCGAGGCCTACCCCCTATTTGGTTCCGGAGGCGGGCTGACCCTGGCCACCGACCTGGGAGTGCCGTTGGTCGGCCAGGTGCCCTTGGAGCCAGCCGTTTCTGCGGCCAACGATGCCGGCGCGCCGTTGTCGGTGGCCGCGCCTGACAGCGGCGCGGGGGCGGTGTTCGCGTCGGTGGCGGCCCGGATTTCCGGAGAGTTGCTGCCGCCGATCGACATGGGCGGCTGCACGGCGCGCGTCCTGGCGGCGGTCGAGTCCGCCTTCCCGACCTAGACCCGGCGCCAGGTCTTTACTGCGACCTTCTTCAGAGCCACGGCGCGCACAGCGGCGCGTACGGGCGGCAAAAGGAGGAGGACGCCGAGGACGTCGCTGATGAAGCCGGGGGTCAGCAGGAGCGCGCCGGCGATGACGATGAGGACGCCATCGGCTATCTCCTTGCCGGGGATCTTTCCTTGGTCGAGCTGGGCTCGAAATCGTCGCACGACGCCGAGGCCCTCGCGCTTCACCAGCCACGCACCGCCGACGCTCACCGCCAAGAGCAAGACGATCGTGTAGAGCGCGCCGATGTGGCTGCCCACCCAGATGATGAGGGCGAGCTCCACGATGGGCACGACGATGAAGGCGACGACGAGCAACGCGAACACGATGTCCAGGGTATGCCCAGGTAGCCTCTAATGGATGCCGAGCGTCGACAGTTTCTGGCGACGGCATTTTGCGCTCTCGAGTCCCCTCACGATCATCCTCTCCGGGGGCGTCATAGCCGTCGTCGTAGGCCTGGTGGGCGCCACCATCTGGACCGGTAGCGAGTCGGCCGAGGTCCGGCGCGCCGGGTCGTCGCCCTCGTCGAATGCGCTGCCCACTGAGACGGTGCCCGAGATCGAGACGACGACAACCAAGCCTGACCTCAGCATGGAATCCATCGACACGAAGATCTCGCCGTTCGCCTGGGCGTTGAGCACGCTCGACCAGTCGGGCCGGCCGTCGCAGGCGTCGGCTTTCGTCGTGGGCGTATCGGGACGGCAAACGTTCTTGATCACCTCCCTCGCGGCCGTCGAAGCCGCGACCCGGAATCCCGCGCCGGAGATCACGGCTCAGAACGGAACCTTCAACGGACCTGCGATCTTGTGGACCTGGGACGAGGAGCACGACCTGGCACTTCTCGCGGTAAACCGACCTCGGGCCGAGAGCCTCGAATGGGCAGCGAACAACAACGCGGCGAAAGCCGGTGATCGCATCTTCGCCGTCTCTAGCGATCCCGACAACCGGGTCACACCCGGGGTCCTGACCCGCACTACCTCCAGCGTCCTCGAGCACAACATCTTCATCGATGACGCCCGGCGGGGTGGACCGATCGTGAACATAAAGGGTGAGGTGATCGCCATGTCGTCTGCTGCATTTACCGGAGGCGGGGATCCAACCGACTCGACATTCTTCTCAGTGCCGATTCGCGAGCTCTGCGCCACCTTGATCCATTGCGCCGGCACGAACCCGCCGCAGGCCGGCACGCCTGACGCACCCTCGACAACTGAGGGCTGACGACCCTTCGGTGCAGCGGGAAGGGGGCAGGCTCCGCCCCCGGGGTTCAGTTCGGCGGGAAGAGGTTGAACAGTGAGGTGGTCGATGTCGTGGTCGACGTCTGCCCGGGGGGCGCTCCCGGAAGGGTCACCACCGGCTGCGGTGTCGTGATCGGAGGCGCGATCGGAGGCGCGAGCGGAGGGCCGAGGACGACGAAGGGGCCGCCCGGTGGCGTGCTCACGGGAGTCCGGCGATTCCCCGGCGCGAAGACGTCGGCAGTAGCAATCGGCGCCGGCGCGGGGAAGTCGGGATAATCGACACCCTCGAGGGCCTCGGCCATGAAGTTGTGCCAGGTCTTTGCCGGGATGGTTCCGCCGTAGACGTTGCCCACGCCCTTGATTCCGTTCATCGGTCGGGGAGCGTCGGCGTAACCCATCCAGACTGCGGTTGAGAGCACGGGGGTGAATCCGACGAACCAGGCATCACCGAAGTTCTCGGCCGTCCCCGTCTTGCCGGCCTCGGCGTCGGGGCGCCCGATGTCAGCTGCCCGTCCCGTACCACCGGAGATGACGCCCTTGAGCACGTCGGTGACGTTGTCGGCGATCTCGGGACCGATCACGAGCTTGCCCTTGCGCTTGGTGTTGTCCTCGACCAGCTTGCCGTCGGCGTCGAAAACCTTGGCCACCGGTGTGGCCGGGAACTGGACACCGTGATTCGCGAAGACGCCGAAGGCGGCAGCCATGTCGTAGGGCGACACCTCCGCGGCACCGAGGGTGAGGCTGGGGCCGTAGGGCTCGCCACTGGGCAGCCTGCCCTCGGGATCGATCATGGTCACACCGAGGCGGTGGGCCATCTCGGCGGTGCGCTGGACGCCGACGTTGCCGATCAGCTGGGCGTAGATGGTGTTGACCGAGTGCACCGTCGCTCCCCGCAGGTCGGTCGAGCCCACTGACTCGCTCTCCACGTTGTGGACCGTGCAGCCAATGCCGCTGCAACCAGGGAAGGTGTACGACGACGGGCCCGAGTAGACCGCGTCGGGGCCGATTCCTTTGTCGAAGGCGGCAGCCAGGGTGAAGGGCTTGAATGCGGAGCCCGGCTGGCGTCCAGTGCCTCCGCCCGAGAGGCAGACCGGCACGTCGCGAGCCGGAGCCTTGTCCGTGACCGGGCAGTTGCCGAGGGCGAGGTTGACCTGCGATGTCGCGAAGTCCCGCCCTCCGACGATCGCCTTGACCAGTCCTGTCGTCGGGTCGGTCGAGACGAGCGCCATCTCTAACGGCGGGTCGGTGCCCTCGAGGGAGTCCTGCACGGTCGCCTCGGCCTCCGCCTGCATCTTCACATCGAGCGATGTCTCCACTCGCAGGCCACCCCGGTAGACCAGATCGTCGCCGAAACGGGCGATGAGGTACCGGCGCACGGCGTCGACGAAATAGGGATAGGTTGCCGATTGCAGCTCCAGCGGCTGCACCAGCGTGGCCCGACCCTCAGGTGGTGTGCCGGACCCGACGAGGAACACCCGCTGCTCGAGCGCTTCTGTGTACTGCGCGTTACTGATGCGGTTCTGGTCCAGCATCTTGCGGAGGACAGCTTGGCGTTTCTGCTCGGCGCGCACGGGATTGCTGCGAGGCTCGTCGGTGGACGGAGACGAGATCAGGCCCGCCAGCATGGCCGACTCCGAGAGGGTGAGCTGGCTCACCGGCTTCTTGAAGTACGACTGCGCCGCGGCCCCAACCCCGTAGGCGCCGCCGCCGAGATAGATGTTGTCGAGGTAGCGATAGAGGATCTCGTCCTTCGACAGCTTCCGTTCCAGCTTGCTGGCGAGGAGCGCCTCGCGGAGCTTGCGGGCCAGGGTGCGCTCGCCGGTCGTGTAGGCGTTCTTGACGTACTGCTGAGTGATCGTGGAGCCCCCCTGCAGAGTCTCACCCCCGCTCAGGTCGGCCCAGAAGGCCCGGATGGCAGCCTTGATGTCGACCCCGCGGTGGGAGTAGAAGCGCCGGTCTTCCTCTGAGATGACCGCCTGCTTGAGCACCTCGGGAATGTCGCCGGGCTGGACCGGAATGCTGGTCTCGAATTTGCGCAGGATGCCGATCTCGGTGCCATTGGCGGCGAGGATGTGCGTCACCCGGCTGTCGACGCCCGGCTTGGGGTCAGGCAACGGCGGGGTCGGCAGGGGCAGGAAGAGGATGGCGCCCAAGGCGGTGCCCGCCGTCACCAGCGGGAGCACGATTGTCACGGTGACGAAAACGGCGACGGCCTGCGGCAACCGAGGCGGGAGCTTCATGTGCGCTCAAGCATGGCACGCACCGGCGCGAGCCTTCCGGCGCGCCGGGTCGTAACCTGTTGGTGATGCCGAACCCGCCGTCGGTCGATGCCCTGGCTCGGGAGTTGGCTGACACTGGGCTTCCCCACCCCCTGCTGGTCGACGCGGCGCGCGCCGCTATTGGGGCCGGTGACCCGGCCTCGGCGAGAGCGCAGGCTGAGGCGGTCGCCGCCGCACTCCTGCGGCCGGTGATCAACGCCACCGGCGTGCTGCTGCACACCAACCTGGGGCGGGCGCCGCTCGGCGCGTCCGGGTCGGCGGACAGCGGCCGGTACATGAACCTGGAGTTCGACCTGGCGTCAGGACGGCGCGGCTCGCGCAGCGACCATGCCGCCCGACTCCTGGCGCGCGCCGCCGGCGCGGAGGCCGCCCTGGTGGTGAACAACAACGCCGCCGCGGTGATGCTGGTGCTGGCCGCGCTGGCGCGCGATCGCCAGGTGCTCGTCTCCCGGGGCGAGCTGGTCGAGATCGGCGGCGGGTTCCGGGTGCCGGAGGTGATGGAGCAGTCGGGGTGCCGCCTGGTCGAGGTGGGCGCAACCAACCGCACTCGGGTGGCGGACTACGCCGCGGCTATGACGGCAGATGGCGGCGCGGCCGACGTGGCCGGCGCGGGCCCGGGCGCCGTCGTGGCCCTCATCCTGAAGGTGCACCAGTCCAACTACCGCATCGTCGGGTTCACCGAGACTGTCGAGATCGGCGCCCTGGCCGACCTGGGCGCGCCGGTCGTCGTCGATCTCGGATCTGGGCTCCTCGACGCCGCGACCCCCTGGCTGCGCGCCGGGCCCCCGGCGTGGCTCAACGAGGAGCCTGCGGTTCGCCAGACCCTCCAGGCAGGGGCTGCGCTCGTCACCTTCTCGGGCGACAAGCTCCTGGGCGGCCCTCAGGCCGGCATCATCGCCGGGCGGGCCGACCTCGTCGAGGCGTGCCGCCGACACCCTCTCAACCGGGCCCTGCGCGCGGGGGGCCTCGTACTCGGCGCCCTCCAGGAGACGGCCATGGCCTATCTCCGGCGCGACGGCGACGCCATTCCCTTTTGGCGTATGGCGGCGACGCCGGTCGAGACGTTGCGGGCACGTGCTTCGGGGCTCGGCGCGGGCACAGTCGTCGACACCGTGGCGGTTGCCGGCGGGGGATCAGTACCCGGCCAGGAGGTGCCGTCGGTGGGCGTAGCCGTCCCCGGCGACCACGCCGCTGCGCTCCGAGCCCACGACCCGCCAGTTATCGCCCGGGTCCACGAACACATGACGATCTGCGACCTCCGCACCGTCGACCCGGCCGACGACGCCGTCCTGGCCAAGGCCCTGGGCCAAGCTTGCGCGTAATCGCCACAGCGGGGCACGTCGATCACGGGAAGTCCACCCTCGTCCTGGCCCTGACGGGGATGGACCCCGACCGCTTCGCCGAGGAGAAGGCGCGGGGCCTGACCATCGACCTGGGCTTCGCCTGGACGACACTGCCGTCGGGCACCGACCTCGCCTTCGTGGACGTGCCGGGCCACGTGCGCTTCATCAAGAACATGCTCGCCGGGGTCGGCGCGGTCGACGATTGCCTGTTTGTGGTGGCTGCTACCGAAGGGTGGAAGCCACAGTCCGAGGAGCACCTGCGGATCCTTCAACTTCTGGGCGTACAGCGCGGGGTTGTCGCCCTCACCAAGTCCGGCCTCGTCGACGACGACACCCGCGAGCTCACGAGGATGGACCTCGCCGACCACTTCAGCGGCACCTTCCTCGAGGATGCCGAGATGGTCGCCGTTGACGCGCGGACGGGCCACGGCGTCGACAACGTGCGCGTCGCCCTCGACCGCCTTGTCGCCGGCGCGCCCCCGCCGGCCGACACCGACCGCCCCCGCCTCTGGGTCGACCGCGTCTTCGCGGCCAAAGGGTCGGGCACCGTCGTCACCGGCACCCTCACGAGAGGATCGCTCGCGGTCGACGACGAACTCGTGCTGCTCCCGGCGAACACCCCCGTGCGGGTGCGGGCGCTGCAAAGCCTGCAGCAGGCCCATGACGTGATACTGCCTGGGAGCCGGGTAGCCGTGAACCTGGTGGGCGTCTCCCGAGCCGACGTTGCCCGGGGCCACGCCCTCGTGCGCCCAGGTCAATGGCACTCCACCCGCCAGCTCGACGCAGCGCTGAACGTGCTACCGAGCCTCGACCACGACGTCAGCCGGCGCGGCGCCTACCAGGCGTACTTGGGCTCGGGCGAGTACCCGGCGCGCCTCCGGGTGCTCGGCCAAGATGTCATCAAACCCGGCGAGCAGGCCCTTGTGCGCCTCCACCTTCCCGAGGCGTTACCGCTGCTTCCGGGCGACAGGTTCGTGCTGCGGGAGAGCGGGAGAGACGAGACCGTTGGCGGTGGCGAGATCCTCGATGTCGCGCCGGTGCTCGCCGCTTCACGGGCGAAGCCGTCCCACTCGGTCGACCGGGTCATCGCCGAGCGAGGGTGGATCGACCCCGGGGAGCTGGAGCGCCTCACCGGCGAACGTAGGACCGCCAACGTCGGGAGGTGGATCGTCTCCGACGGTGCCAGGCAGACCGGACTCGACGATCTCGGCCGCGCCGTCGAGCGCGCCGGCCCCCTCGGGCTCGACCTGGCCACCCTCAGCGAGCGCGACCGCGCCCTCGTGCCGCTCTCCGAGGGGCTAGCCGTGGACAATGGACGGCTGCGACCAGCCGCCAGTAGCGACCCTTTGGCCGACCACACCTTCGTCAAGGCCCTCCAGGCGTCACCGTTCGCGCCACCAGACGCCGACGGCGTCGATCCCACCGAGCTGCGCGAGCTCGTCCGGCGCGGCACCGTTGTCGAGCGCGACGGCTTCTACTTTGCCGCCGAAGCCGTTGATGACGCGGGCCGGCGCGTCGCCCAACTGCTGGCGACCCATCCCGAAGGGGTCACCGTCGCCCAGCTCCGTGACGCGTTGAGCACGACGCGCAAACACGCCCTGCCCCTCCTGGCCATCCTCGACGGCACGGGCGTGACCCGACGGCGGGGCGACGTGCGAGTTCCGGGCCCCAGGATGCCGGGAGCCGGCGCAGGGAGTTAGCCGACGCGCTGAGCGATGATCTGCTTGCGCTCGACCTCGTTCAGTCCGCCCCAGATGCCATGCGGCTCACGAATCTCGATGGCGTAGTCAAGGCACGACCGCTGGACCGGACAACCGGAGCAGATCTCCTTCGCTCGCCGCTCCCGGCCTTCCCGCTCGTCTTTTCTCTCTAGGTACTCGGGTGGGAAGAACACCGCGCACTGAGGTCCCTTGCAGGCCGCCTTCTCCTGCCAGAGGCCCGGCGCGATGACACCCACCCGCTGACTCAGCATGCTCATGTAGCCCCCTCATTGGCTGGGGGCAAAATACCCGCGCCGGGGTCCCCCTACAAGGGGTCATTTCGCACATAGCTGCTGGTAGGGAGGGTTTTCCGTCGCTCGCCTACGGCGCTGGAGCCGCGGGCTCGACCTCGAGGATGAGCCCGTCGACCGCTGAGACCCGGACCGGCGCGCCCTCGGTGATCGCCTGCGGCCCTCGACTGCGCGCCGGCCACAGTCCCCCGCCCATCCGCACCGTGCCCTTGGTGCCGACCGCGGTAGTGGCCTCGCCCGAACGTCCGACGAGGGGCCCGCGTTCGATTGCAGGGGTCGAGAAGCGGGCCCGCACCATGGAGGCCATCCCGAGCACCATGAACACCACGACACCGGCGACCACGATGACGATCGGTACCCACGACAGGGCCAAACCGCCAGGGAAAAGGATCCACGAGCCCACTAGGAGCGACACGGTGCCGATGACGGTCCACACCCTTGCCTTCCCCGCCTGAGCGTTGATCGCGAAGCCGAGGATGCCCAGGCAGATCAGGAACAAACCGAGCCGGCTGGTCGGCAGCACGGCGAGTCCGTAGGCGGCCAGCACCAACGATGCCGCGCCGGCCGCGCCGGCCAATCCGACCGCCGCAGTGAAGAACTCGAACACGATGAGCAGAAGCCCGGCCACCAACAGGATGTAGGCGAGCTGGGGACCGCTCGTGGCATGCAGCACCCGTTCCAGCAGGCCGAGCTTGGCGAACCTGACCTGGGCCGCGGCCTGGCGGCGGGGCTGGCCGCCCTCGGTCACCACCCGAGCCGTGTGCAGCGCGGTGCCGTCGATCTCCTGGCCGTCGAGGCCGACAATGAACTCCCCGAGCGTCGGCGCGATGACGTCGACCGCGCCGCGTGCCCGCGCCGCCCCCGATCCCAGGGAGCCAGGGATGACCGACGACTTGCCCACGTGCGTCCCAGGGGCCATACCAGCCACGTCAGCGGCCTCCAGCAGGCGGGTGGCCCCCCCGTAGGCTCGGGCACCACTCGGCCCTACCCAGACGGCCACCGGCAGCTGCGCCGTCCGCAGGCGCGCCGCCAGGCGGTTGAGCCGGGCACTGTCGACCAGCGCACCGGGGCTGTCGAGTTGGATCACGAGCACCTCGTCGCCGCTGGTCTCGGCCTGGCGCACCGACTTGGTGATGAAGTCGACCTCGATCGGGTCGATGCGTCCGCTCACCTCGATGACGTCGATGGCGCGGCCCACGACCGGCTGATCCTCCTGGGCCGACGACCGGCTCGAGGCCCCGGCCGCGCCGGCCTGGCCGCCGCCCAGAACGACGAAGACGATGGAGACGAGGACAAGAGCCTCTGTGGCGCTGAGTAACCTGCGAATGATTTCTCCCGAGGGGAATATGTGGATCCTCGCGGCTTTTGTCGCCAGACCCGGCTCGTCATCGTTGCCGGGAAGGGCGGCGTGGGCAAAACGACAGTCTCGGCGGCGATGGCGCGCATGGCGTCACGCCTCGGTCTGTCCTGCCTGATCGTCGAGGTCGAGGGCCGGAGCAGCCTGGCCGCGACGTTCGGCCTGGCCGACCAGGTTGGCTACGACGAGCAGGTGCTGGCGCCGGCATCGGAGGCGGACGGCACCGGTGAGATCCGGGCTCGCACGCTCACGCCCGACCGGGCTCTCATCGAGTATCTGGAGGACCACGGGCTAGGGCGGACGTCGCGCCGGCTCGTCCGCAGCGGCGCGCTCGACGTGGTGTCGACCGGCGCGCCCGGGATCAAGGACATCCTGGTCCTGGGCAAGGTCAAGCAGCTGGAGTCGATGGCGGCCGCCGACCTGATCGTGCTCGACACACCCGCGGCCGGTCATGCGGTGACGTTCCTGATGAGCGCCCGCGGCTTGCTCGATGCTGTCAACGTGGGGCCCATTCAGACCCAGGCGGCGGATGTGCTGGAACTGCTGACCGACGCATCCCGATGCCAGGTCATGTTGGTCACCCTCCCGGAGGAGACGCCGGTCAACGAGGTCGTCGAGACTGCGTTCGCGTTGGAGGAGCGGGTCGGCGCGGACCTGGGCCCGGTCGTCGTCAACGGTCTGTATCCCGCGCTGGGTCTGGACGCCGACCCCGCGGAGCTGGCTCGAGCCGAGAGTGTGGAGTTGGCCCCGAAGGACGCCGAGGCGCTCCGGCGCGCCGCCGATTTCCGCACGCGCCGGCACGGACTCCAAGAGGAGCAGGTGCTCCGCCTCGCCGAGGCCCTCCCACTGCCCCAACTTCGACTGCCGGCCATCTTTGCCGCCGATCTCGGACGACCCGAGCTCGACAAGCTCGCCGACGCCATGCTGGCCGCGGTCGAGGCCCTGGAGCCGGCGCGCCCGTGACGGTCGACCCCGGCGACGCCGCCGACCCTGTGACGGTCGACGAGCTGGTGGCGGCGCGCTCGGTCGTTGTGTGCTGCGGGCCAGGGGGCGTGGGCAAGACGACAACCGCGGCTGTCGTCGCCCTAGAGGGGGCGATGCGCGGCCGTCGCGCCGTCGTTGTCACGATTGACCCGGCCCGGCGCCTGGCCGACGCCCTGGGCCTCGAGTCACTGTCCGACGAGCCCCGCCTCATCGACAGCAAGGGGCGCTGGGACGGTGAACTGTGGGCACTCATGCTCGACACCAAGAGCACGTTCGACACGCTCGTTTCGAAGTACGCCGGGCGTCCCGAACAGGCTGAGGCAATTCTGTCGAACCGGTTCTACCGCAACATCTCCAGCGCCCTGTCGGGCACCCAGGAGTACATGGCGATGGAGAAGCTGTTCGAACTTCACGACGAGAACCGTTTCGACCTGATCGTGGTCGACACGCCGCCAACCCGCAACGCTCTCGACTTCATCGATGCCCCGCGCCGGCTCACCCGGTTCCTCGACAATCGAATCTTCCGGCTCCTGATGCTCCCGGCGCGCGCCGGGCTCAAGATCGTCAATGCCGCGGCTCAGCCCTTGCTGCGAACGGTGTCGAAGGTCATTGGGGTGCAGGTCGTGCAGGACGCGATCGCGTTCTTCAGGGCGTTCGAGGGGATGGAGGACGGATTCCGAGACCGGGCCCAACGGGTGCTCGCGCTGTTGTCCGAGCCCAGCACTGCCTTCGTCCTGGTGTCCTCCCCGCGCCGTGACGCGGTCGACGAGGCCGACTTCTTCGCCCGCAAGCTGCTGGAGGCGAACATCGGGGTGGAGGCTCTCGTGGTGAACCGGATGCACCCCCGATTTGGCGATCGAACGGCGGAGTGGGCTCGGGAGAAGGCGAAATCGTCGCCACCGCCGCTACGGCCGTTCTACGAGAACCTCGCTGACCTTTACCAGGTCGCTGACGGCGAGGACGCGCACCTACGCACGCTCGTCGACCGGGTCGCGCCAGCGCCGGCCGTGCGAGTGCCGCTCCTCGCAAGCGACGTGCACGACCTCGAAGGCCTGTCGGAGGTGCGGAGCTACGTGTTCGCGGGTTGATCGTCGACGAGCGACGAGGCGGCGTCGTCGAGTGTCTCGGTCACTGTCACGATGCGGTCGAATCCGGTGGTGTGCAGCAAGCGGGTCAGAGTCGGACGGTTACAGCACACGGCGACATCGCCACCGACCTCCCGTGCCCGGCGGATGCCACCGATAAGCGCACCCAGGCCGGCGGAATCGACGAAGGGAACCTCCGACATGTCGATCAGGAGCTTGGGCTTCGAGGCCAGCTCGCCGAGGGCCTCACGGAACTGACCCACCGTGTACGCGTCAAGCTCACCTACGGGACGACAGATGGTGTAACCATCGCCGTCCTCCAGCTGGATGTGGAGCATGACCCTCCTGGTTCGACAGCCGGAACACCTCGGAACTACGCGTGAGGATGCTACCCAAGCGGTGACACCGCTACCCTCAGAATCATGAACGTCCTCATTGCCAGCGATTCCGCGACCGTCCGCTCGCTGGTACGGGAGTCGGTGCCCGATCCCTCCACCACCGTGGTCGAGGTGACCAGAGGCGTGGAAGTGGTGCCCGCCATCCAGGAGCAGACCCCCGACATCGCCATCATCGACTTGCAGATCGGGAAGATGGGCGGCATGGCAGTTTGTCAGGAGCTGCACCTCGAGGCCGGCGCGGGCCGCTTGCCCGGCGTACGTATCCTGATGCTGCTGGACCGTCGGGCCGACGTGTTCCTGGCGCGCCGGAGCCACGCCAAGGGATGGGTGGTCAAGCCCCTCGACCCGATCCGACTCGGCAGGGCCATGCGGGAGGTCCTGGCCGGCCGGCGTTACGACGACGAGTCCTACCGCCCGCCGACGGTGCCGCTCCCAACCTGAGGTTTGGACCGTTGACCACCGTATAGGGGGCGAAACGTCCAAACCTTGAACCCGCCGACCCTGCGCGTGTCCGACGAGGCCGCCTCAGAGCGCGGCCCGACTGACTCCCTCGTCGATGACGTCTTCGGGCCGGGCGTCAGCCTGGTCAGGAACGCGCCAGTCTGCGGCGCGCACGAACCAAGTATTGCACCCGTCGGCGCGTTCTTTGCCGGGGGGTAGGATCCATTTGATCCACCGGGAAGTGGCGCAGCTTGGCAGCGCGCAGCGTTCGGGACGCTGAGGCCGCGGGTTCAAATCCCGCCTTCCCGACCCAAAAGAATTCGTAAAACTGCTGCTCAGGACCCTTGGACGGTCGGATCCTGTGTACATGGAGACTGAGGACTAGACCACACACAGACCACAGACCACAGTGATTGTCGTGATTGTCGTGTCAATTCTGATCCGGACGGGGGCCCGTTCGCCGGCTCACATCCCGCCGTCGGCGCTCTGGCCAGGGCCAACAGCTGCCGCCGAGCATATGAGGGGTCGCCCAGCAGACAAACCGAACGAGTGTCCTCAGCGCACCTGGCTCTGTAGTCACCGGGCGACCGTGTGGGGATCCGCGTGTGCGACCGGGCACCCCTCGCCACCCCAATCAACTGATTCGTCGGCCAGGTGCAGGAAAATGGCGCCATGCCGTGAACGTTCTGGATTGAGGAATTGGCTGGAGGGGCAACACCATGCGCGGCGAGCACTACCGCCCGGTCATCCGCGGAGAGGGCGACGGGCTGAACTACTTACCTGGGGTGAGTTCGTCGAGGCAGTGTTCCTGACCGAGTACAAGTCGTCGGGGGCCGACGGTGAACTCGACGAGGCGGTAGCGGAGGCACTGCGCGAGCCACCGAGTAGATCTGCCCCGGGTCCAGGCCAAGACCGGATGTACCGTCGGCGACGATGGGCTCTGGACGTTTCACGATCGAGTTCTTCGAGGATGAAGCCGGCCGATCCCCCGTCGAGGAGTGGATGGAGTCCGATCTGACGGATCTCGAGCTCGCGGCCCTGCTGTCGGCGTTCGAACACGTCCTTCAAAGCCATGGCGTGCAGGTGTGTGGAACCGAGTGGGGAACACAGTTGGGCGATGGCCTGTTCGAGTTCAGAATCCGTCACAGCGCGGATGAGATCAAGAGCATGTTCGGCGGCGCGTCCGGTACGGGCCGAGACGGCGGGAAGGTCCTTCTCCGCGTGTTTTGTCACGCCTATGGCAACAAGATCGTCCTGCTGCTGAACGGATACGACAAGGGCGAGGACCCGAGCGAGAAACGCCAACAGAAGGAGATACGACTCGCGAGGAAGCGCCTAGTCGCGTTTCGGGGAAGACAGGCCCGAGACCGCAAGGCCGAACGCCAGGGCCGTCGTCGCAAGCAATGACTTCCCTTGACATCGGTATGTCCTAAAGCACATAGTAGAACTCGTCGAAGGGAGGTACATGGCACGCACACTGAACGACTACCTGCAGAGGTCAGAGCGCGCGAACAGCGCAGCCGTTCGTGAGGCGCGTGCTGTTTTCGATCAGGCATACAGCGTCGCTGGTCAGATCATCGACCTACGCGAGAAGCACCAGCTGACCCAGGTCGAGCTCTCGGAGAAGACTGGGATCCCGCAAGCACAGATCAGTCGCATCGAGCGCGGCGTCATCAGCCCAACGACGGCAACTTTGGCGAAGATCGCTGAGGCGTTCGACGTCGACCTGCGCTTCGTAGAGCGCTAAGCCCGCTCCGCCCACGGCCGGGGCAGGACCCTGCCGACTCCACTCCGGCGCGCGACTGTTGCGGATGACGGCATGAAGGACTCGCGTATGTCTCGCGGTCCAGGAGCCCGGATAGGATTGGACGGCAACGAGACCCAAGCGTGCGGCAGCGGGGTCCTACGGTGAGAACTCTGTTGTCCGCTCGAATCCTGGCGAGCATCGCTGAGTCGGGCGCAACCGCGGGGGTCACCGTGCGGGCCGGGACGGTGGCGCCACTCATCCGGTGTGTCACCCACTTCCGGCGT
>DATLEI010000038.1:0-19202 GCA_035525375.1 Acidimicrobiales bacterium | reverse complement strand
TGCGACCGTACGCCCTTCCTTCAGGTGCGCCTCGACGAGATAGCGCGCCATGTCCATAGCAAGACCCCTCCCACTAGGTGTCTCCTATGTCTTGACACACCCAGTCTCAGAGGTGTCGCCTATGTCGTGAACTCAGACACTCCCCGGCCCACGACGTCGCCTCATGCAAATCCGTAGGGAGCGCTGCTACGGCATGCGCGAGCCGAACCCGCCTTGGCGACGTCGGCGGCTCAACGCCACCAGCCCCAACCCGCTGACAACCAGTGCTACCGCCGTGCCTGACCAGTTCCCGATGGTGGCCCCCGTGCGGGCCAGCGGTGAGCCCGTCTGGGCGGCGCCCGCCGGGCAGTTCAACGTGAACGTGGACGACCCCGTCACCGCCCCGCCGCCAACGGACGACTGACCGACTCCCGAGACCGTGTTGGTGCCACAGCTCGCCGGGGCACTGACCGGGTCGTCGATCGAGAGCTCGGTCGCGGAAACCACAGTCACGGTCACGGTCACCGCCCCGTCGGCGCCGGGCAACTTCGTACCGACGGACTGGCCGTTGACGGTCACCGCGATGTTGGCCCCTTGGTCCCAGGCGCACGCCGGAACGAGGGCCACGGTGAAGGTTGAGCCGATGGCGTGGGTGCCGGAGTCGACCGAAGTACTGACCGAGCAGGGCACGGCCGTCGTCGTCGTGAGCGCAGTGGCGGACGTCGTGGTGGTAGCCGGCCCCGTCGTTGTTGTCGGCGCCGTGGTGGTCGTGGTGAGCGGCGTCGAACTCGAGGTTGTCGTGGTGGCGGGCGTGGATGTCGTGCTGGTCGACGACGTTGTGCTCGTGGCTGGGACGGTCGATGTGGTGGTGACAGGCATCGTCGTGGTGGTCGTGCCAGGCGTCGTCGTCGTGGTCGTGCTCGACGACGTGGTAGTGGTGCTGGTCGACGTGGTGGTGCTGGTCGATGTGGTGGTGCTGGTCGATGTGGTCGTGGACGTGCTCGACGACGTTGACGACGTGCTGCTGGACGTGGTCGACGAGGTCGTGGACGACGTGCTGGTCGACGTCGTCGTGGGCGTAATGGCGGTCAAGCCGCACTCGACCTTGCCGATGTACAGGTCGCCGGTGACGTTGTTCCCGATGAAGTGCTGGTGTGCGGCATAGATCGTGCGTGACCCATCGGCGTTGGTCACTTGTTCGTTGAACGTGTAGGTCCAGGTATCGACACCGAGCGGGGAGCGGAAGACGCCCGAGTACGTCGTATTCGGGGCGGGGTTCGCTGGCAGAGTCACTGTTACGGCCGTATGGGTGGCGTCGCCATTGTCGGTGAGGAGGGTGCCCCCCAGGATGGAGGTCGAGCCTGTGATGCCACCCTCGTTCGCGGTGCACGTGCTGGCGATGCTCTGGGCCCTGAATGGCTCCTCCCCGGACTTGCCCGGATTTGTGATGGTGCTGGTGCTGGTCACCGAACCGAGCGGCCCGAGCGTTCCTGAGGTGGCAACCTGCAGGGCGTCGGAGGTGAAGATGGTGGCAGGCCCGGCAATGAAACCCGCTGACGGCGCGCTGGCATTCTGCGGGCTGTTGGAGGCATTGGAGGCCAGGGTCACGACAGGCGTCGGCCCGGAGTTGCCTGGGGTACCGAAGACGACGACGGAACTGGTGTAGCCGAACGCACTGCCCTTCACGCTGGTGACGTCAGCGCTGGACGAACCGACGTGAGTCAGCACCATGGCGCCAATCACGGTCACCGCCACGGCGAGCAAACAGCGGACCCGCTGGGCGCAGGGGCCGCCGCGCTTGAGCACCTTCATTCGCTGAAGCCCACTCGATCCCAAGGAGCCAACGCTAGCGCCATATCGATGCTGCATCGACTACCTCATTCAGTTGTCGTGGGTTCCGTCGGGCCTGAAGGTTACGTCTGCATGGCCAGCGATGCCCCGAGTAAATCCGTGCAGAGGATCGGCAGTCCGACATGGAAGCCCTGGACAAAGTCGACGCCGTAGCTTCGCAGGAGCGCCAACGTTTCTTCATCACCGACGAAAGTGGCGGCCACCTTCTGGCCGAGGCCGTGAGCGAGACCGGTGACGGACTGGACAATCGTCTGATCGGTGAGGCTGTCGGCGAGATTATGGATGAACGCTCGATCGATCTTGACCAGGTCGATGGGAAGGTGCTTTAGCTGCGCGATGCAGCCGTGCTGCGACCCGAACTTATCCAGGGCGAAGCGGCACCCAAGGTCGCGCAGCCTCTTGCCCGAATTGCTGATCTCATCGAGGTTGCCCTCCAAGGCGGCTTCGCTTACTTCGAATATGAGGCTGCTCGCGTCGATGCCCGACGCACCGACGCGATCGCCAACGCGGTCGCAGAAGGCGCCTGTCGAGAGTGACCGCCCTGAAACGTTGATCTGAAGCTCGAGGCGGCGACCACTGTCTCGGTGCTTGGACACCAGCTCAATAGCCCGATCGAGCACCCACGAGTCGAGTCGTTCGGCCAAACCGAACCGGTCTGCGACGGGGAAGAAGATCGAAGGGGGCAGGAGTTGCCCACCCCTCGGCAGCCGCGCCAGTAGCTCCCACTGGTCTTGGTCGGAGGTCAGGCTCTTCACCGGCTGGCAATGAAGTAGGAAGCCGTTCGAGTCGAGCGCGTCGCTGATCAGTCCGGCCAGCGACGCCGTTGCCGCGAGCGGAGCCTGGTCGCGAGCGGTGTAAACGACGTACCGGTCGCGACCGTGGGCCTTCGCTTGGGCCATGGCTAGGTCTGCCTCAAGGAGGACGGATCCCGGCGTCGATTGCTGTCCAATGATCGAGATGCCGGCGCATGCGGTCAGGCGGACTGGTAACTCGTCGCCGACCCGGTTGGAGCGGACCATCGAAAGAACCCGACTTGTCATGATTTCGGCGGACTCAACATCCGCACCGTCGAGTAGCACTCCGAACGCATCGCCGCCGAGCCGGAAGATTTCGTTCAGGGGAAAGGCGAACACGAGCGCGCCGGCCACGTACTGGAGGGCGAGGTCTCCTGTTGCTGCGCCGTGGCTCGCATTGAGGTAACGGAAGTTGTCGATGCCAAACTTGACGAGGGAAGCGTCGCCAGGAGGCCCGTTTCGAGTGACGACCCGACGGAGAGCCTGTTCAGCGGCGCGGCGGGTCGGCAGGCCCGTCAGCTGATCTCGATCTGCTGAGCCGGACGCTGTTACGCCTCGATGGGGCATATCCAGGCCACTCGACCGCGTGCCGGTTGATGGCTGGCCTTGGACTCGGGGCAAGCTAGCGGTGCCGATTGCAGCCATGATGCTCCCGTTCTTGGTGCTGAAGTCCAGGTGAGTTCAGCGCAGAGGCTGAACACCCCTGGTGGGGGGCATCATGCGCTCACGGCCCGTTCCCGGAGCGTGACTCCAGCGTGACGAACTTCAGAGCGACTGGCGCACGAGGTCGGTGGCGTGCTCATACGCTCGACTCCGCAGTGGGCGCTTCCTCCACGCCTGCAGCTCGATCTCTCTCGAGACCTCGAGGTCTTCGAGGAAGTGCTCGCTCAGCTCGTTCACCGCGCCCTTGTCGAGGATGGCCACATTCAGCTCGAGATCGAGGTCGAAGGAGCGACTGTCGAAGTTGCCTGACCCGATGTTGGCCCAGTCATCATCGACGAGGAGCACCTTGGCGTGCAGCATCGTCTGGTCATACTCGAAGATTTGCACCCCGGCTTCAAGGAGCCTCGAGTAGGAGCGGCGCGCTGCGCGCAGGGCGATCTCCTTGTCGACCTCCCGGCCGTTGACGAGGATCCGAATCTCGACTCCACGCCGGGCCGCATCACACAACGCGTCCTCGAAGGCCTCGTCGGGAGCGAAGTAGGCGGTGGTAAGCCACAGGCGATTTCGGGCCCCGACAATGGCGGCGTAGAAGAGCTGGCTCGCAGCGGTGGGTCCTCCGATGGGTGTGCTCTTGGTCACCTGCAGCGGCACGCCGTCATCGAAGCTCTCGTTCTCCACGATGTGCTCGCCGGTCAGCAGCACCCCGCTCGCCTCAGCCCAATTCTCCAAGAACGCGCCGACGAGATCGAGCACGGCCGGGCCCTCGATCCGAACATGGGTCTCCCGCCAATGTTCGGGATCCTGCGCATTTCCGGTCCAGACGTCGGCGATGCCGACGCCACCGCTGAAGCCGACGGTGCCGTCCACGATCAGGATCCGCCGGTGCATCCGATTGTTGAGCTTCTTCATATTGAGCCACGTCACCGGCCTGAAGATGGCGACGTTGACGCCCCCTTGCTCCAACCGGTTGCGGTGGGACTTGTCCAGCTTGGCCGAGCCATACCCGTCGAGCACTACGTTCACCTCGACGCCAGCCTTGGCCCGGTCGATCAATGCCTCGCTGAAGCGTTCGGCAGCCTCGCCCGGCCAGTAGATGTAGGACGACAAGTCGATCGTGTGCTTCGCCTGGTAGAGGGTCTCGATCATGGAGTCCAGCGTCGGTCCGTTGCGCAGGATCTCGATTCGGTTGCCATAACGCAGCGGCGCAGAGGTCATGGCCGAGACGAGCCGGGAGAACTCCGGACTGCCCGGCGCCGGCGCGTCTTGAATCTGAAACCGTTCGCGGGTGGTCTGGCGGTGTTTCAATGCTTGGTAGGCGATAAGCCCGGCGGCAGTGATTCCCGCGCCGGCGACGCCACGACGAATGAGTACCACGTACACCTTTCGTTGCCGTCCCGCCACCGGGATGGACCACATTGTTGTGTCCATGGGGCATACCCACGTTCACGCCTTCACTACCGCCGTTCTCGTTCGTCCGTGGACGCGAGATGATGTCGCCATGGGTCTCGTGGGAACAGTGGGGCGCGGGAAGCTGGCGGGCGCCTTGGGGACACTCGCCATGGACGCTGTCCTGTACTGGCGGTACCGGCGCGACGGCGGGTCCGACAGCGTCAGAAACTGGGAGTTCGCCACCAATGTGAAGGACTGGTCGACGGCGTCCGCTCCGGCCCAGTTCGGCAGGAAGGTCGCGAGCAGCGTGGTGCACAAGGAGCTGCCGCCAGAGTCGGCCGCGCCGCTGACCAATGTGGTCCACTGGTCCACGGGTATGGCGTGGGGCGCCGCGTACGCACTCCTGTCGGGTTCACGAGGTCGATCGCACGTCCTCGCGCCGGGACTGCTATTCGGCATTGCCGTCTGGGCAACGAGCTATGTCGTACTCCCGCTGGCCAAAGTCTACAAACCGATCTGGGAGTACGACGGCGACGTCCTCTGGAAAGATCTCAGCGCCCACCTCACATACGGCGTCACAACCGCGGCCGTCTTCCGCACCCTCACCCGCTGAGTCGGCGGCGATGATGTTCGAGTCCTCTGATCTCCACACGATCCGGCTTAGGGACGGCCGTCAGCTGGCCTACAGCGCGTTCGGCGCTGCCGACGGGAGGCCTCTCGTCTCCTTCGCCGGAGTTCCGGGGTCGCGCCTTTATGGCCTTCCGCTGGAGCCCGCAGCTCGAGAGCTGGGCTTCCGGGTCCTTACTGTCGACCTTCCCGGCGCCGGCCAGTCCGACTACAAGGCGGACCGAACCTTCGCCGACACGGCTGACGATATTTCTCAGCTGGCCGACGAGCTGGGGCTCGACCGTTTCGATGTCCTCGGTGTCGCCGGCGGCGCGCCGCATGCCCTCGCGTGTGCGTGGAGGTGTGGGGATCGGGTGCATCGGCTGGCGCTCGTCAACAGCGCGCTTCCGATCAATACACGGGCTACGCAGGAGCAGCCCAGGCGACGCCGGCGGTTCTTCTACTGGGCAGTAAGGACTCCATGGGCGAACCGGTTGGCCATGGGCGTAGTGGCTTGGCGCGCGCGCCATACGCCCCGATCCATCCTGAAAAACCTGGAAAGCACGTCTTCGGACTCTGACTTGCTCGTCCTGGCGCGACCTGAGGTTCGGGACCTGTTTGCCACCGCCGCGGCCGACGCCTTTCAGCGTGGAGCGCGCGGCCCGACCCAAGAAATCGCGCTCCTCTCGGGCTACTGGGACATCAAGTTCCGAGAGATAACCATCCCCGTCGACGTCTGGCAGGGTGAGGAGGATCCAGCCTTTCGTGCCGAGTCGCTCAAGTGGCTGACCGACCAGATCCCCAACTGCAACATCACCCTCGTGCCCGGCGCGGGGCAGCTATGGCTGATCGACCATGCCGACATGGTCTTACGGGCCCTGACGAAGTAGGCGGAGGGACGATGACGACAAGCCGAAGCCTCAGGGGGCGCCCAGGCCTAGTCGTAACACCCGAGATCATCCAGGAGCAGTTCGATACGCGCCGCCATGTCCTTCGCGAAAGCGGCCTCCTCCTGATCCTTCGTCACCGTCGCCATGCGCTTCGCAGTGTCGCGAGCGCCGCGTAGTTGGTCGATGAGGTGACTATTCACCTCGCCGAACGTTGCCATCTCTCCCCCTCGTATCTCCCCCGTTGCCAGTTCGAACGTCCTGTCGGCCGGATGTCGGAGAGGGGTAGCGCACTGCTGTGACATTGAAAGATGGCCAGCCCATCCAGTCGGTCACATTTTAGGTGCTCCGAGCCGGGGCAAGGTTCAATTCGCGCTGACACTGAGGTTTAGCACCCGCGCCAGGAGGAAACGAACCGATTCCTAGCTCCGATTCCTCAGGAGGATTTCATGATCGGCTTCATCATCGGACTCATCATCGTCGGTTTAATCGCCGGGGCGCTCGCCCGCCTGCTGGTCCCCGGGCGCGACCCGATGGGTATCGGCGCCACGATTCTTCTCGGCATCGTCGGCTCTTTTCTCGGCGGTTTTCTTGCGGACCTCCTCTTTCGAAGCGACGCTGACGACCGTGGATTCGGACCCGCTGGGATCATCGGATCGATCATCGGCGCCGTGATCGTCCTTCTGATCTACAACGCCGTCACCCACCGCAAGCGCCAGGTCGCCTGACAGTCGGCTGCCTTGTCGTCGAGCTACAGCATCCGCTGTAGCTCGACGATGTCGAGCCAGGAGCCGAGCTTGCGGCCCACCTCTCGCTCCACCCCGACGAGGTTGAACCCGCAGGCCCGGTGCAGTCCGATTGACGCCTCATGGCCGCCGATGGCCCGGGCGATGATCGTGTGAAAGCCGTGGCTGGTGGCCAGGGTGACAAGTTCGTGGAGCAGTGCCCTGCCCACGCCCTGGCCGCGCCAGTCGCGTCCCACATAGACAGAGTCCTCCACAGTCGTCGAGTAGGCGGGCCGGCTGCGATACGGGTTCAGCGAGCCGAAGCCAATGACGGCGCCGCCATCGATGGCGACGATGGCCGGGTGCACGCCGGCATGTGCCGCCAGCCACTCGAGCTGCTCGGCGGATGATCGGGGCACGAGGTCGAGCGTGACGGTCGACTCGGTGACCTCGAGGTTGTAGATCGCCCGGATCACCTCGGCGTCCTCGGGCGTGGCCAGGCGGATGTCCACGGGACCGGACCTTACGCGGTCCAACTATCATCGTCCCCTGAGGCCTTTGCAGGCCATCGGCCCCCTTAGCTCAGTCGGCAGAGCGCAGCCATGGTAAGGCTGGTGTCGTCGGTTCGATTCCGACAGGGGGCTCGCCTGGCCGAAGTGGCTGGGAGCGCAAAGTCAGAGGAATCTGGCGGTGTAGCTCAGTTGGCAGAGCACTCGGCTCATAATCGAGTAGTCGGCGGTTCGAGTCCGCCCACCGCCACCGACAAAAAGGGAGCAGCGAGATGGCAAAAACCGAGAAGCGGGTCAAGGTGACGCTGGCCTGCGAACAGTGCAAGCGCCGCAACTACATCACCACCAAGAACCGCCAGAACGACAGGGAGCGCATCGAGATGCGCAAGTACTGCAAATGGGACCGGTCGCACACCGTGCACAAGGAAACCCGATAGCCGCGAGTAACAGGCGCGTAACTTTTCTATGCCGAACAAGGTCGAAGGGGCGGTGATCCCGTCGGACGAGGTGGCACTTGTCGCCGCTGCCAAGGGCGGTGATCTCCACGCGTTCGAGGAACTAGTCCGAGCTTCGCAGGCCGAGGTGTACACCCTGGCCTACAGGCTCACCGGCAACGAGGAGGATGCACGGGATGTCGCTCAGGAGGCATATCTGCGGGCTTTCCGCAGCCTCAAGCGCTTCCGCGGCGACGCCCGGTTCTCGACGTGGATGCACCGCATCACGGCCAACTGTGCCCTCACCTTCCTCGCCAAGCGCACGAAGGGGCGCCACGAAGAACTTTCGTCCGACGAGTCCCTCGCCGACGAGCGGCCGGAGTCGAGTCCAGAGATGATGGCCGAGGCGGAGTTCGTGCGCGACCGGCTCACCGACGCATTGTCCGAACTGCCGCCTCGACTGCGAGCCGTCGTCGTGCTGCGCGACGTCTACGACCTACCCCACGAAGCCATCGCCGCCGAACTCGGGATCTCGCAGGAGGCCGCCAAGGTTCGCCTGCACCGTGCCCGCCGCAAGCTGCGTGAACGGTTGTTCCCGATGCCGGGAGAGGAGAATGCACGTGCGGTCTGAACCTACCGGCCCGAGCGGCCGAGAGCGGGTAAATTCGCCCGAGGAGTTGGCTACCTGCTCGGCGGTCGCTGAGGCCCTCCCCGGCATCATCGACGGCCTCGATGTCGCCAACCTGGGTCTCCGGCGCCACGTAGATGCCTGCCTGCGTTGCCAGGCTGAGCTCGTGCAGTACCGCAAGCTTCTGCGCGCCCTCCACGAGCTGCGCACCGAGGTGCTCGAGCCCGCGCCGGGTCTTCTGCCCGACATCCTCTCGTCGCTGGGTGCCGCCGGCGAACGGCGAGCCATCCGTCATCTGCTCACGGGCCGGCGCGCCGCCTATGTCGGTGGCATCGCCGCGGCCACTGCTGCGGGCACCGCCGGAGCCATCCTGCTCGCCAGCCGGGCCCGTCACCGCAGCCGCAACGGCGACCGCCGCCTGCGCCTGGCGTCGTAAGCTATTCTGCTTCCGTCAATCCACAGAGGCTGACCCCCCTAGGGCAGTAGCTCAACTGGTAGAGCACCGGTCTCCAAAACCGGCGGTTGGGGGTTCGAGTCCCTCCTGCCCTGCTCTGCCAGATTCCAGAAGGGTCCTGCAATAGACATGGCCGTCAATCGACAGACAAAGCGCCTGATGCAGCGCCAGGGCCAGATGGGGCCCGACGGCGAGCCCACGGCGACGCGCGAGCCGAAGGCTCGTCCCGCGCCCCGGCCGCAGAAGGAGCGCCTCACCCCGGCGGAGTACATTCGTCAGGTCCGCGCCGAACTGCGGAAGGTGGCCTGGCCCACAAAGGCCGAGGTCATCAACTACTCGATCGTGGTCTTCGTGGCTCTTGCGGTTCTCACCGCTCTGATCTTCGGGCTCGACTACGTCTTCGGCAAAGCCGTTATCTGGCTCTTCAAATGATGAGTGACGACACGAACATGAGCGAAACCAGTCCCGAGACCCCCGACGACTCGCCCGCGGGCGGCGTCGACACCCTCACCGAGGAGGAACTCCTCGCGGCCGCAGCGGCGTCCACAGAGGCCGAGCCCGCCGAGCCCGCCGAGGCCGTCGAGTCGGAGGCTGACGTTGAGGCAGGTGACGACGACGAGGAGGAAGAGGCGCCTCGGGTTCAGAGCCCCTACGACAAGGTCGGTTCCTGGTACGTCGTGCACACCTACGCCGGCTACGAGAACAAGGTGAAGACCAACCTCGAGAGCCGCATCGCCTCGATGAACATGGAGGACCGCATCTTCGAGTGCGTCATCCCCATGGAAGATGTCATCGAGTTCAAGGGCGGCAAGAAGGTCACCGTCCAGAAGAAGGTGTTCCCGGGTTACTTGCTGGTGCGCTGCGACCTCGACGACGACTCGTGGCGGGTGGTGCGCAACACGCCCGGCGTCACCGGCTTCGTCGGCCTCGGCGCGCGCCCCACGCCGCTGTCGCGAAAAGAGGTCGAGAGCATCCTGCAGGTGCAGCCCGAAGGTGTCGAGGGCGCGCCGAAGAAGACGCGCCACCGTCCGATGTTCGAGATGGGCGAGAGCGTGCGGGTCAAGGAAGGCCCCTTCGCCGACTTCTCGGGTCAGATCGTGGAGATCAACGAAGACCAGCTCCGAGTGAAGGTGCTGGTCAACATCTTCGGGCGAGAGACGCCCGTCGAGCTCGATTTCAGTGAGGTAGCGAAGCTGTAATGGCACGACGTCGTGTAGCCGCAATCGTGAAGATCCAGATTCCCGCCGGGGCGGCCACGCCCGCGCCGCCGGTTGGTACCGCCCTCGGCCCTCACGGCCTCAACATCATGGACTTCTGCCGTCAGTACAACGCCGCGACCGAGTCGCAGCGGGGCACGATCATCCCGGCCGAGATCACGATCTTCGAAGACCGCTCGTTCAGCTTCGTCACCAAGACGCCACCGACGCCGGTGTTGATCAAGGCCGCCGCCGGCCTCGACAAGGCCTCGCAGACTCCGGGGCGCGCCGGCGCGGGCTCGATCACCGACGCCCAGCTCACGTCGATCGCCGAGACGAAGATGCCCGACCTCAACGCCAACGATCTCGATGCCGCCAAGCGCCAGATTGCGGGCACGGCGCGCTCGATGGGCATCACGGTGAGCAAATGACAACCAATCGCCGTGACGGCAAGCGGTACGACAATGCGGCGAAGACGTTTGACCGCGAGGTCCAGCACGCACCCGTCGAGGCCGTCGATCTCGTCAAGAGTTTTACGAGCGCGAAGTTCGACGAGACTGTCGAGCTGGCGGTGCGACTCGGCGTCGACCCCCGCAAGGCCGACCAGATCGTGCGGGGCACGGTCGCGTTGCCCGCCGGCACTGGCAAGAACGTTCGGGTGGTTGCCTTTGCTACGGGCCAGGCCGCTGCTGATGCCACCGAAGCCGGCGCGGATGTTGTGGGTTCCGACGACCTGGTCGAGCGGATTCAGGGTGGCTTCCTCGACTTCGATGTCGCAGTCGCCAGCCCCGACCAGATGGCCCAGGTCGGCAAGCTCGGGAAGGTGCTCGGTCCTCGTGGATTGATGCCCAACCCCAAGACCGGCACCGTCACGCCCGAGGTCGGGCGCGCCGTGCGTGAGTTCAAGGGCGGACGGGTGGAGTACCGCACCGACCGCTACGGCAACATCCACGTCCCGATCGGCAAGGCGAGCTTCGACAGGCGCCAGCTGATCGAGAATCTGCGAGCCGTCCTTGACGAGTTGCAGCGGGCCAAGCCGGCGTCGTCAAAGGGTCGCTACCTGCGCGGCGTCACCGTCTCCTCGACCATGGGGCCGGGAGTCAAGGTTGATCCCAATCGCATCCGGTCCATGGATGACGAGCTCGACGAGGCCGCGGCGGCGTCGTAGTACAGTCCTGATCCACAACTGACAACGCCCGAGACGTCCGGTGCTAACGCGTAAGGGGTTTTCAACCCCGCCCGACGAGGCGTGATCCTCCTCCTCTTGGAGCGGTCCTGCCCGTCACCGCGCTGACGCCTGACCGTCCGAGGAGGTAAAGCCCGAATGGGCATCGAAAATCCAAGACCGGAGAAGGTTGCCGTCGTCGACGAGGTGCGCAACCGCATGTCGTCGTCGAGTGCCGCCCTGCTGACCGAGTACCGAGGGCTGACCGTCGACGAGATGGCGCGGCTGCGGTCGGCCGTTCGCGACGCCGGTGGTCACTACAAGGTCTACAAGAACACGCTGGTGCGCTTGGCGGTTCGAGACCTCGACCTGCCCGAGCTCGACGCCATGCTCACCGGCCCGACTGCCATTGCCTTCGTCGATGGTGACGCCGTGCTGGTGGCCAAGTCCCTGCGGGACTTCGCCAAGGGCGCGCCGGCGCTGGTCGTCAAGGGCGGGGTGCTCGGCAGTGCGGTGCTGACTGCCGCCGACGCCGCGGCTCTTGCTGATGTCGCGCCGCGGGAGGTCATCCTGGCGCGCCTGGCCGGGGCGCTCGCGGCGCCGATGATCCAGATGGCAGGACTCCTGCAGGCGCTGCCTCGCAACATGGCCTACGGCCTGTCGGCGCTACTCGAGAAGCGGCGCGCCGAGGAGCCTGAACCGGCAGCCGAAGCCGCCCCCGAACCGGCCCCCGAACCGGCAGCCGAGGTACCCGAATCCGAAGCCGACCGGGAACCAGCCCCCGAACCGGCAGCCGCAGCCGAAGCCGCGCCGGAACCGGCAGTCGAGGCCGCCGAGCCCGCGCCGGAGTCTGCCGCCGCGGAGCCTGCTGCCGCCGAGCCCGAGTCGACCGACAATCCCGAAGAGTCTGAAACCACAGAGAAGGAGCAGTAAATGGCAACCAAGGAAGAGATCCTCGACAGCATTGCGGGCATGACCGTGCTCGAGCTCAGCGAGCTCCTGAAGGAGTTCGAGGAGAAGTTCGGCGTCACCGCGGCAGCGCCTGTCGCTGTTGCCGGTGCAGCTCCCGCTGGTGGCGGGGGCAGCGATGGTGCTGCGGCCGAGGAGGAGCAGGACGAGTTCGACGTCATCCTCACGACCGTCGGAGACAACAAGATCCCCGTCATCAAGGAGGTCCGCACGCTCACCAGCCTGGGCCTCAAAGAGGCCAAGGACCTGGTCGACAACGCGCCGAAGCCTGTCCTCGAGAAGGTGTCGAAGGAAGACGCCGAGAAGGCCAAGGCTCAGCTCGAGGGTGCCGGCGCGACAGTCGAGGTCAAGTAGCCCGAGCCTTACGCCGGGACGCTGATCTCGGTCGCTCCGAATAGGCGCCCACCCGTTCGTGGGTCGAGTTGCCCACGTGACACGTGGTCAACTTGCCCAGAGACGGGGCGCGCCGCGCAATAGCTCCCGGTCGACGCACCCAACCAAGTAGTCGGGACGCCGGCGCACGTCGTCCTTGGTGAAATGCAGTGCCCTGTAGCCGGCGGCGACGATGATGTTGGCCTTTGCGCTGTTGCGCTCGACGTCCTTGCGCGCGCCGTGCCACCGCCGACTATCGACCTCGAGCAACAGCTTCTGCGGGCGGTACCCGAGATCAAAACGGACCGGTCGGGCGAACCCCGGCGGCCATAGCTCGATCTGACGCTCGGGCGCTGGGAGCCCGGCGCGCCGAAGGAGTCGGACGACCTCGTCCTCTAACGTGCTCTCGGTTGGCTTCGTCTCGGGGTCGCGTTCCCGGAGGAGCTGGACGATGAGGCCGCTGCCGGGGTGACCTCGTCCGGCCAAGCGCTCTGCAGCGCGCATCAGGTACTGCCAGCTAGCCAAGTGCTGCAACACCGCATCCTCCAAGGCGCTCTCGAGTGTCTCCATGTCGATTACTGCCGCCATGTCGAAGAGGGTGCGGGCAGGCGTGGTGATGGGGATGAGGCCCCGGCGCGCTACGTCGGGACGGTGGAGTGCCGTCGTGCGGTGGACGATCACACCGTCGAGCCCCACCCTCCGTTCCCGCGGCACCAGGATCTCGACCGGCGCGTGCTCAATGCCTCGGAGGCGGAAGATCTGACCGGCGGTGCGGTGCGACGCGACTGCCCGCGCTCCGCCAGCGAGCGTGGCGGCCAGCACCCTCTGTTCCCATGAAGGCGGCGCGGACGCCACCCGATAGACGCCACGGTGGACAACCTCCAGGAATCCCCGCTCGACCCGCAGATCGATCTGTCGGGCGGTAAGACCAAGGCGCAGGAGCTCGGGCCGGGTGACGAGGCCGAGGTGGCGCGAGGCGAGTCTGGCGACTCGCACATCGATCGGGTGGGCGGACATGGCGCACCATGAAAGCGCGGCCGTATGACACAAATTGCTCCGGGAGCGTTCGTGGGTCGAGTTACCCACGCGACGCGTGGCCAACTTGCCCACGAACGTTTCACCATGGCGAACAGTGGCCTTGTGTCGCGGCGCGAATCAGGGTTGCTGGCCCTACCGCTTGGGCGGTAGAACCGTGCGTACGTAGTGCCGACGCTGCCCCAGGCGGGCTCATGACTGACAGGAGGCAAGATGGCCGTTGTGATGGTGCACGACAGTCCGGGTGGTACGGCCGAGCAGTATGAGCAGATAGTTGCCCGCCTGACCGATGGCAAGGGCCTCAACTCGCTCAGCGACTGGCCCGTCGAGGGGATTCTCTCGCACGTCGCTGGCCCGACCGACAACGGCTGGCGGGTCGTCGACGTCTGGGAATCCGAGGAGGCCTTTCAGCGGTTCGGCGAGGTGATTATTCCTGTCCTCCAAGAGGTAGGCATGCCGGGCCAGCCGCAGCTCTCTCCGGTACACAACCTCGTGAAGTAGGGCCCCCTGGGCGGCTAGCGGGTCCAGTAGCGCGCCACGTAGACGGCGTTTCCGGCAAAGCCCGCAATCACAATCCGGGCCGCGCCGGCATTTCTCACGGCATTCAGATTGACCTGCGCTGGTGCGCCGATGGTGACGAACCCGCCCGGCCCGAAGTGGGTGTCGGGCGCGCCCCTGGATGTCAGCTGTACGAGGGTTGCTCCAATGCCGGTCGTCAGGTCGCCCGTCGCGTCAAGTGCGGCGCCGCACGTCGTCTGCCCCCCGACATTGTTGCCGCCAACAGGGGTGACGACGATTCCGTTGCCGGCCGTGCCGTACGAGCCGTCGATCTTCCCGTTCGCGCTCAGCCGGGCGGTCATGAGAGCAGAGTTGCCCAAGCCGCCGGTGACAACCATGCGGCCACGCGAGTCGACCGTCGACATTGAACAGGGGTACCAATCTTTCGGGCCTCCGGCCGGGGGGGTGATGTCGGCGTGACCGCCACTGCCGAAACCGGGCGCGAGCGCGCCGTTCGGCGAGAGCCGGAACACGGCGCCGTGTTGGGGTCCGCTCCCAACGCCGTCGAGACGGCCGAAGCCGGTCACGCTCCCGTCGGCCGCGGCGATCAAGGTCGACACCGTGGTGCCTGCGGCGCTCGATATGTCCCAGAAGAGCAGGTTCACGATGCCGTTCTGCCCGAAGCTGGTGTCGAGAATCCCGTCTGAACTAAAGCGCGCCACCACCATCGGCTTGCCGCGGACGTTCGCGTTGAAGGCACCGGCGAGGATGCGGCCCTTGCCGTCGATTGTCATGGCCTCACCGGTACCGCCCACCGGCAGTCTCACGACTCCCGTGTGGGCCGCGCCGAACGTCGGGTCGAGTTGGCCCGCAGGCGTGAGGCGCGACAGGAGGATCGAGTCCTGTGCGTAGCCGCCCGTCACCACGAGTTTCCCCGTCGTGGGCTGTTGGGCAATGGCGGTGGCGTTGAACGGCGCGTCAGCGGTGGGTAGCGAGCTCTTGAAGATGCCGTTCGAGCCAAAGCTCGGGTCGAGGGTTCCGTCACTGCGGTAGCGCACAACCAAGACCTGACTCTCGCCGTTGGGCGCCGCCGACTGGCCGGCGACGACGATCCGGTTGTCGGGCATGACAAGCGCGGCTTCCGCCTGCGAGCCGCTGCCTGGGATCTCCGTGGTCACCCAGCCGCGACCGGCGCCGAAGGACGTGTCCGGGCGAGCGCCAGTTAGCAACGGCGCGGGCGCGCGACCTATCCCAACGAACGAGGCACTGACAAGGGGGACGAGGAGCAGGTGAGCGATCATCGCTGAACCTTATTTGGGCGGCCAGGCGTGTACACACATCCCCGAGCCGGACCTCGCCGATGCGCCGTCAGGTTTCGCCGAGGGCTGCTTCGAAGCACGGCGGGCACAGCTCGCGCCCGGCGAAGCGCCGGATCCGGATCTCCATGGCTTCCTCGCCGCAGTCACCACACGGGACCGACGTGTAGACACGCGCCTTGTGGGGCGGCTCACCCTGCACCTCGGCAACGGTGTACAGCTCGTCGGGCGACATCTCCAATACGGTTCGCGACTTGTCCTCGTGCGCCGCCCAAAAGTGGGTCGCCTCGTCATCCGACGCCTTGCCCGATCGCACCTTGGTGAAGACCGCCTGGTGCTCGGGGTCTCGTATCTTCGCCCACGCCTCCGGGCGTCCCACGACACGGATCGCCTTGCCATCGGACCGCCGGTAGAACGTGTAGACGTTCTTGCCCCAGTCACGGTGGATGAGGTTGCCCTTGCCGAATGTGCAGCCGGTCAGGAACTGGATGGCGTCGACGCCGCAGCTGTCGGTCTCCACGACCGCGACGATCTCCTCGTCTGTCGAGTGGGGGCCGATGTCACGAAGCGCGATGGTGGCGGCCTGGATCCCCATGGCGACACCGGGGCACATGTGGCCGTGGAACTCGATGATGCGGTCGAGGGTCTGGTCGTCAATCACCGTTCAACCTCTTTTCTGGCTAGATGACTGTCGTGACTTCGGCGAAGTGGCACGCCACTGGGTGCCCTTGGCCACGGTCGATCAGCGCCGGCTCCTCGGTCGCGCAGATTTCCTGGGCTTTCCAGCACCGGGTGCGGAAGCGGCAGCCTGAAGGAGGGTCGATGGGGCTGGGGACTTCGCCCTCTAGGACGATGCGCTTCCGGTTCCGCTCGCGCGCCGGGTCGGGAATGGGCACCGCCGACAACAGCGCCTGGGTGTAGGGATGGGCGGCGCGCGTGAAAACGTCGTCACGGTCGCCGGTCTCGACGATCTTGCCCAGGTACATGACCGCCACCCGGTCGGACGTATGGCGGATGACCGACAGGTCGTGAGCGATGAAGAGGTAGGCGACGCCGAGTTGGTCCTGGAGGTCTTCGAGCAGGTTGATGACGCCGGCCTGAATCGAGGTGTCGAGTGACGAGATGGGTTCGTCGAGCACGAGCAACTCCGGTCCGAGGGCCAGGGCGCGGGCGATGCCGACCCGCTGGCGCTGCCCGCCCGAGAACTCGTGCGGGTACCGTCCGGCATCGTCGGGGTTGAGCTCGACCATGGTCATCAGCTCGCGGACCCGGTCCCTGCCGCCATGCTCACCGCGGTAAAGGTGGTGCACCTTGAGCGGCTCCGCAATGGACGCGCCGATCGACATGCGAGGGTCGAGCGACGCGTAGGGGTCCTGAAAGACGATCTGCATGCGCCGGCGCAACTTCCGCAGTTCTCGGGTACCCACCGACAGCACCTCGGTGCCGCCGAAGTTGACCGAGCCCGAGGTGGCGTCGACCAGGCCGAGGGTCAGGCGTCCGGTCGTGGACTTGCCGCAGCCCGACTCACCGACGAGCCCGAGCGTCTCGCCACGAGCGATGCCGAACGAGACGCCGCAGACCGCGTGCACGACCTTCTTCGACCGGCTGAAGATGCCGGCGCGCACGGGGAAGTGCTTCACCAGGTCACGGACCTCGAGGATCCGGTCGGTCGCGTCGGCCCCCGTCGCTGGTGGGCTGTCGGTGATGTCGGCGGTCATGGTGCTGGAGTCACCGACCCTCCGCCGCTCTCGACCACCTCGACGTCCCACGCCCGGTCGCCTGGCTCGGCGCGTGCGACCTCATCGGAGAAGTGACAGGCCGACAAGTGATTGGCCGTCACGGTGGGCAACAACTGGGGATCGTCGGCCGAGCACGGTTCGGGCAGTTTGGCGAACGGGCACCGGGGATGAAACGAGCACCCCGACGGGACGTCGACGAGCGACGGCGGTTGTCCGGCGATGCGGGGAAGGCGGCGTCCACCCTCGCGGTCGAGCCGCGGCAGTGAGGCGAGCAGGCCGAGGGTGTACGGATGTGACGGACGGTGGAACACGTCGTCGACCGTCCCCGACTCCACGATCCGTCCCGCGTACATCACCAGGATGCGGTCGGCGACGCCAGCCACGACGCCGAGGTCGTGGGTGATGATGATCATCGCCGACCCGGTGCGTTCCCGAACTCGCTGCAACACCTCGAGCACCTGGGCTTGGGTCGTCACGTCGAGGGCAGTGGTGGGCTCGTCGGCAATGAGGATCTGGGGGTCGTTGGCGATCGCCATGGCGATCATCGCCCGCTGCCGCATCCCGCCGGAGTACTCGTGGGGGTACTCGTTGGCTCGCTCCTTGGGGTTGGGGATCCCCACCAGACCCAGCAGTTCCAAAACCCGAGCCTTGACCTCCTTGCGAGGTGCCTTCGGGTTGTGGACAGTGATCGCTTCAGAGATCTGGTTGCCGACTCGGTGGAGGGGGTTGAGGGCAGCTAGGGCGTCCTGGAACACCATGGCGATGTCCTTGCCCCGAATGGCGCGTATTTCTGGCTCCTTCAACCCGAGCAGGTTCCGCTCGCCGTAGAGCACCTCGCCCGTTGCCTTGGCCGTCGTCGGTAGCAAGGCCAGCACCGACAGTGCGGTCACCGTCTTTCCCGAGCCCGACTCGCCGACGATGCCGATCACCTCGTTCTTGCCGAGGTCGAAGGAGACACCATCGGCGGCCTTCAGGGTGCCCCGGTCCGTGCGGAACTGCACGCGCAGGTCGCGCACGGACAGCACCGGCGCGTTCAATTCGACGAGAGGTTCGGGCGGGGAGGACATAGGTGTTGTGACGTCATAGACAATACGGAACACGAAGTAGCCGATTTCGATCCTCAGGAAATCTTCAGAAAGCCTTCACGCCACCTTCAGGCTCCGGAGCCATCATGAGACGTATCAGAGTGAGCCACGGCGAAAACCCACCGGGAGTGAGCATGATCAGCACGCTTGTCGTGTTCGTGATCATGGGAGCGCTCGGCGCGGTCGTTTTGTCCTCCGTTCCTTTCGGCGATAGCAGTGACGACCCCCAAACCCAGAGCCTGATGAACGATCTCAACGGTGGCCCGACCCCAGCCGGGCAAGTAGCCGGCGGCGCGGCCGTGGAAGCGGAGATGGGCGGACCGAGCGCCGGCGCGGGGAACCCGCCGTCGCTGTCCGCCAGTGCTCGCACGGCGGCCTGTAAGACCAACCTGGACATCATCGACCGCGCCGTGCTCACGAAGTACTCGACGGAAGGTTCGTTTCCGTCGTCGATCGACGAACTAGTCACTGGACACTGGATCGACTCTGTGCCGTCCACGAAGGGCTACGACATCACGCTCGAGATAGTCGATGGCAAGCCCACTGGACATGTTCTTGTCAATGGAAGAGCCGGTGCAGAGGCCTGTGACGCGCCGGCCCCCGGTTGAAATGAACCCAATGAACCCGACCGTACACTTGAGCTCATGACGCCCTCCGGACACCACATCGAGCCGTTGTTGGCGGCAGTTTGGTCGATGAACGGCACAGACCTCTTGCTCACCGCCGGCTCGGCGCCATTGGTGCGAGTCGACGGCGCCCTGCGGCCCCTTCCCGGCACGAACGTGCTCGGCGCGCCTGACGTCGACCGGCTTGTCAACGGTGTCTTGGGTCGAGAGCTCTCAGCCCAACTTCCGCAGCGCAAGCAGATCGACTTCGCCTTCACCTGGGCCAGCAAGGCACGAGTGCGG
>DATLEI010000023.1:0-28007 GCA_035525375.1 Acidimicrobiales bacterium | reverse complement strand
ATTCACGGTCGCGGCGAATGGCGACGACTGTCATGCCCACCTCGACGGGCAACTCGAGGTCGGCCAGGGCTCGATGGGCCATTTGCGAGCCCTCACGCACGCGGACACGGTGCGAGATCTCTTCTGCCTTCGAGAGGTCGGCAATCAGCGACCGGGGAATGCCCAGGCGGTGGGTGACGATGCGCCCGATGTCGACAGCCGCGTACCCGATGCGCTCGATCGCCCCGACCACCTGCAATACCGATGCCATGGCGTCCGCATCCCGTGGCGACCGGGCAGCCAACACGCATACGGCGCGCATGTCATGGCCCAGCTCGGCGAGCTTCTCCTCGAGCTCGTACACCTCTTCCGCCATGGCGGCATCGCCGAAGTAGACGGCGGCATAACCAAGGTCGACCATCAACTCGGCCGTGTCCTTGGCCTCCGAGAGCATCGCCTTTAGGTTCCGGGGCCTGACTTCCATCGAACGTCCCACCCTACCGGTCCACTGCTTCCGAATGCTGAGCGCGCTGGCTCACGGCAACCCCACCAACACGACCGCGAGGATCAGGGCGAAGGCGCCGATGAGGTCCATCGATGAGGTGATCAGGGGTATGCCGTGGTTGTCCGGGTCGAGGCCGAGGCGGACGGCGAGGACTGCGCCGTAGTAGGCGATACCGACAGCAAAGGTTGTCGCCAGAAGGCCGCCGATCATCGAGATTGCGACCATGCGCGACAGGCCGGGCGTGGCCAAGCCGACGACAGTAGCGGCGATGTCAGATGACACGGCCACCAGAAGGAAAACCGGCACGGCGTAAAGGAAGGTCAGGATGAAGTCACCGCGCGCCGGGCGCTGAGGAATGTTCGTGGGTTCGAGGATGCCGAGATGCAGCTTGCTGGACAGGCGGCTCGAGAGAATTCCACCGAGCGCGCCGGTGTCCTCGAGGAACGGCGGGACGAGCACGAGAAGTCCCGGAAAGGCGAGGAACGACGACAGCCGCTTCTCGATGGTCAGACCCGCCACCACATCGATCGTCCCGGCCAGGATCAGTACTGGCAGCGACTCGCGGAGGATCCGGCTCAGGACGGGCAGACCGGCTCGGAAGGCCGCGACGAGCACCGCCAGGGCAAGCGCCGCCGTGGCAAGAGCAAGGACCACCGACAACACCGGGATGCCAATGAGGAAGGTGGCGAGGAACAAAGACGGCAGAGTCACCATGTCCCCGGCCGCAGTGACCAACGGCGCGCCGACGTTGTCGAGGTCCCATCCGCGGCGGACAGACGCCGCGGCCACGGCGAGGGTCAGCCCAAGTACCGCCACTGACGACACCACTCCCCCAACCACGGAGATGACGACGAAATCAGTTATTGAGATGGTATTGGCAAGGCCGAAACCCACCGCCACCGCCTTGGCCAGCGCCGCCAGCGCGAGCGAGACGGACAAGGTGAGGGCCATCGATGCGAGCACGTTCTGGCCGACGACCGTGTCGGAACGGCGCGACAGCCGGAAGGTTCCCTCGTGAATAGCCGTACCAAGCCGGCTTCCGAGCGCCCCGAAGACATTCCCGCGCATACCAATCGCGGCCGGGACGAGAACGAGCAGGCCAGGCAGCTCTTCGAGCGTTCCGGTGATGGCGCCGAGAGTGAGCCCGGCTAGAAGGTCACCACAGGAAGAAACGAGGAGCGCCGCCATCCCTTGACGGACGCTCGCGGCATCCGACCCCACGAGCGCGGCGCAGCGGGCGCCGAGCCGGCGCGCTCTGGACACGCGTGGCCCTCGAACTGCTGAACGAGGAGCCATAGCTACTCGGCGGTTCCATTCGTCGACCCTCCACGGACAAAACGGTTAGCGCTTGATCCTACGCGTGGCGGTCAACGGCCCGGCGCCGGAGGGACAGAGAGAGGCAGCGTGGTTGTGGTCGGCAGCGCGGTCGTTGTTCGGCGGGTTGTAGAGGTCGGTATGAACTGCTGATCATCTTCGTCAGATGGCATGGTCGCGGTGGAGCTCGTACTCGAACTGTTGAGACGACTGACGTTGCTCGTCGAAGGATGGGCCTGGCCCGCCGGGCCGACGGCAAAGACCTTGAGCACGTTCTGGGTAATGCGCACGACGCTCTCGTCGACGCAATCATTGGGCGCACAGGCGGGCCCGAGCCGGCTGATCCACCAGTTGGTTCCGGTCGCGAATACTCCGGCCCCTGAGGGGGTGCTGTAGTAGGTCATGTCGGAGAAGGAGGCCTTGCCGTGACAACGGACCGGCGAGTGGGACAGCACCTGCACGGGTCCGGGGGGCTGAGGCGCGGACTTCTCGTAGCGGTCGAACTCGGGGCCCACGACATTCTTGAGCTTGTCGCCAGCGGCCAGGCCGGTGCCCGCGAAGACCCAGGCCGACGGGTCGGCGACCACTAGGTCGGCCTTCACCGGATTGCACTCGTAGTAGGTGCCGACGAGTGCACTCTCGGGCCGGTTGAGCGGGGCCTCCCGCCAACTGACGGTCACTCGTGAGCTGTCGACTCCGGTCATTGGATCGTCGCGGGCTACCCGGTAGTTGAACTCTCGCCGATTTGCTCCGAGGTCGGATGGACCGAGACGAATCGCCCGATAGATGGCGTTGGCGCCGAAGAAGGCCACGTTCATGCCACCGTCACGGGCCCTTTCCAGGGCCTGGCGCATCTCGAGCGACCAGTACTCATCGTGACCCAACGTGAGGATGGCCTTGTGATTTGCAAGTAGTTGCGGGCGCTGCTGGAGGTCGATGTTGGTCCAGTAGGTCACGTCGAGCCCCAGCGATTCAACAAGAGTGACCAGGGGCAACTCGTTGCCGAGGAAGTCGCCCGAGCCCGAGTCGTTGACGTAGGGCCGATCGAACGAGACGACCTGTGAGCGCTGCTGCGGTGTGAACGAGGCGTCGGGGCTCGACTGCCCCTCGTAGAGGCTGTGGCCACCCCACTTGTTGTACGCCTGCCAGGTGGTGACCGCGTTCATCACGAGGAGCGGTGCGTGACTCGAGTCGTCACGAACCGCCAGGGGAATGAACTGCTGAAAGCCGTTGTCGGCCACCAGTTTTATGAGGTAGTTGCCCGGAGGCCAGGTGGCATCGACGTTCAGAGTCAGCGACGGGCGCCACTTGGCCTCGGCCATTCTCGTGGAGAAATCAACCACCGGTGGCGCCTGCCGGGATCCCACCAGGTTGCCGGAACGCCACACCAGGCGCCCCTGCTTTCCGCCGTAGTACCCCATCCGGTACGCCTCGATGTGGTATCCGGGCGAATCGGTCGAGATGAACAGGCGCACGCTCTCGCCCTTGTTGACGCTCGTGGCCTCTGCGAACCCCTCGATGTTCCCTTTGTTGATCGGGCCCTTCACCTGCCAGTCGAAGGTTCCCGGCTTCTGGTTCTCGTCGATGAGCCACGCGGCTGGATCGCCTCCGGCGCGTACGCGGGTGCCCGCCGAGCCGGGAAGGGGGGGGCCAACGGCGTCGGTGCCCGCCGCCCGCTCGCTCGACGGGACGAGCAAAGCCACCGCGCCGACGGCTATCACGACGACGACCACGATGACACAAAGGACGCGCGTCAACGAGGGGCCCTGCACGGGGGGCAGAGTACCGGACCGACCCAGGCCGGCCGTGGCACACCGTTACCATGCCCGCATGCTGACTCGGTCCCGCGACACGAGTTGGCCCGTCGCCCTCATCACCGGAGCGTCGAGCGGAATCGGCGAGACGATGGCGATGCAACTGGCTAAAACGGGCTCGGAGGTCGTTCTGGTCGCTCGCCGGCGCGAGCGGCTCGATGCCGTGGCCGCCGCCATCGGTGCACGAGGCGGCCGAGCTGAGGTGATCGTCGCCGACCTGGCCGATCCTGAGGACCTTTACCTAGTTGCGGCGCGACTCTCGGACGAACAACGCCCCGTCGACCTACTCGTGAACAATGCTGGCTTCGGCACTCATGGCCCCTTCGCCTCGCTGCCCGTTTACGAGGAAGAGCAGGAGGTGAGGGTGAATGTGCTTGCCCCCATCCGACTGACGCGCGCCGCACTTCCGGGAATGCTTGGTCGCCGTCGAGGTGGGATCATCAACATTTCGTCGCTCGCCTCCTTGCAGCCGATTCCGTACTGGGCCACGTATGCGGCAACGAAGGCGTATCTGACCAGCTTCAGCCTCGCCGTCCACGAGGAGGTCAAGTCCTCGGGCGTAACGGTGCTAGCGGTGCTTCCCGGATTCATCCGAACCGAGTTTCAACAACGTGAGAATCTCGGACTCCACACCATTCCCGGCCCGCTGTGGATGTCGGCTGACGATGTCAGCAAGGCGGCCCTGCGAGCCGTCGCGAAAGGTCGGGCGACGTGCGTGCCCGGCCTGGGATATCGGGTGTTCGCAGCACTCAGCCGGGTGACCCCGTGGTCGATCAGCCGGCGCATCGGACGCGCCGGCAGCGAGATGATGCCCTAACGCGAAGTCGAAACCTTCCGGCGCGCCTTGCGGGCGCCATCTTTGGCCTTGTCGATGGCAGCGGCCCCGGCGCCGGCGACGAGGTTGCCGGGCGGGGTGTCAGGGGCCTTCGGGTGCGGACGGGTGGGCGCGACTTTCTTGGCCTTCTCCATTGCCGCGCCGATCTCCCCCAGCTGCTTGCGGCCCAGCGCCTTGCGCACCTCGGGGAACATGTCGGTCTCTTCTTCCTCGACGTGGTGGCGAACGTTTTCGATGAGCACTGTCACCTTGGCGTCGAAGCGCTCATCCTCGGGCGACATGTTCTCGAGCTCCGACAGGACCCACTTCACGATGTGGTGCTCCTCGAGCCCCTCAAGAACGGTGTCCTCTTCGTCGGGAACCGACTCGCGAACTGCGGGGTAGAACACCTGCTCCTCGATCGCAGCGTGCACCGATAGTTCCTCGATGATCTTTTCGACGACGTCGCGCTTGGTCTTGTGGGCTTTCTCGCCGGCCTTCTCGAACTTCTTGAACAGGCCTTCGACAGTCTTGTGGTCGGTCTTCAACAGCGTGATGGCATCCATGCAGCGTGTCTGCCCATGGGACAACCGCACTAAACCGTCACCGCACGAACCGCCAACGAGCTAACGAAAGTCGCGGGACTTCGCGGTAGATACGGATAACGAGAGAACCTCGATCTTGTCGGCAACCAGGTTGATGGCATCCTCCGCCTTCTCCAGGCGTCCACGCACGAGCAGAGCCGACGACGAGCGGGCCACCTTGCGGTAGCGAGCCCAGACGCCAGCGGAACAGATGACGTTGAGCATCCCGGTCTCGTCCTCGAGGTTGACGAAGATCGTGCCTCCGGCGGTTGCCGGTCGCTGACGATGGGTGACTATGCCCCCCACGGTGACACGCTCCCCGTGGGCGATCTCTGTGAGTGCAGATGTCGTGACGGCACCAAGCTGGTCGAGGCGGGGACGGGCGAACTGGGTCGGGTGACGGTCAGGCGAGATACCGGTGGCCCACAGGTCGGCTGCCGTCTCCTCGACTTCGGACATCTTCGGCAGCTCCGGCGCGTCAGTGCCGCATACCAGACCGTCCAAGACGCCATCTTTTGTCTCGGCGACGGCGCCGGCCCCCCACAACGACTCCCGTCTCTCGAGTTCCAGCGACCCGAACGCGCCGGCCGTCGCCAGTGCCTCGATCGCCGGAAGGGGCGCGCCGGTGCGGCGCACGAAGTCCTCCATCGATACGTAGGGCTGGTTGGCGGCAATGCGCTCGGCAAGGGCGTCGCCCACGGCGCGCACAGACTCGATCCCCAACCGCACGTCAGGTCCATCACCTTCGAGGGTGGCTTTGGCCTCGCTCTTGTTGACATCTGGGCCTCGCACCTCGACGCCGTGCCGGCGCGCATCGGCCACCAGGGTGTTGGGTGAGTAGAAGCCCATGGGCTGGGCGTTGAGGAGGGCGGCGCAGAAGGCGGCCGGGTAGTGCAGCTTCATCCACGACGAGGAATACACGAGGTAGGCGAAGGAGACCGAGTGGCTCTCGGGAAAGCCGAAGTCGGCGAAGGCGGCGAGCTTGTCGTAGATCTGCTCCGCAACCGCGCCGGTGATGCCCCGCGCCGCCATCCCCTCGTAGAGCCGACCCCGCAGGGCCTCCATCCGCTCGTGGCTGCGCTTTGCGCCCATCGCCTGGCGCAGCTGGTCGGCCTCCGACGGGCTGAAGCCGGCCACGTCGATGGCCATCTGCATGAGTTGCTCCTGGAACAGGGGTACGCCGAGCGTCTTCTTCAACGACGGCTCGAGCAACGGATGGAGGTAGGTCACCGGCTCCTGGCCGTTGCGGCGGCGGATGTAGGGATGCACTGACCCGCCCTGGATGGGTCCGGGTCGGATGAGCGCCACCTCGACGACGAGGTCGTAGAACGTTCGTGGCTTGAGCCGGGGCAATGTGGCCATCTGCGCCCGGCTCTCGACCTGGAAGACGCCGATGGAGTCGGCCTTGCACAACATGTCGTAGACGGCGTCCTCTTGGGGGATCTTGGCCAGATCCACCTTGACGCCGTAGTAGCGGCGGATGAGATCGACACCCATGTGCAGGGCGGTGAGCATGCCGAGGCCGAGGAGGTCGATCTTCACCAGTCCCACGGCAGCGCAGTCGTCCTTGTCCCACTGCAGGACGCTGCGGCCCTTCATCCGGCCCCACTCCACCGGGCACACCTCGACGACGGGACGGTCGCAGATCACCATCCCTCCGGAGTGGATGCCGAGATGGCGGGGGTAGCCCTCGACCAGGCGCGCCATCTGCAGCACCGGCAACGGGATGTCGGTGTCGTCCGACAGTTCGACCAGGTGCCATCCCTCGATCTGCTTCGACCATGCGTCAAGGACTGTGGGTGGATGACCGAAGGCGCGGCCCATGTCGCGTACCGCCGACTTCGGCCGGTAGGTGATGACGTTGGCCACTTGGGCTGCGTTGTCCCGCCCATAACGTTCGTAGACGTATTGGATGGCTTCCTCGCGCCGGCCGTTCTCGATGTCGACGTCGATGTCGGGCGGACCGTCGCGTTCCGGTGAGAGGAAACGCTCGAACAGCAGCTTGAGCCCGACAGCGTCGGCGTTGGTGATGCCGAGGGCGTAACAGACGGCGGAGTTGGCTGCGGACCCCCGCCCCTGGCAGTAGATGTCGTTGCGCCGGCAGAACTCGACGATGTCCCACACGATGAGGAAGTAGCCGGGGAACCCCAGCTCCTCGATGACCCGTAGCTCGTGGTCGATCTGGCGGTAGGCCGCGTCATTGCGTTGCCCGTAGCGGTGCTCTGCTCCTCGCCGGGTCAGCTCCCGCAACCAGCTCATCTCGGTGTGCCCGGGCGGCACCGGGAAGTCGGGGAGGTTGGGCGCCACCAGTCGCAGGTCGAAGGCACACACGGCCCCGATCTCGGCGGCGCGCTCGACTACGCCGGGGTAGCGAGCGAAGCGTCGGGCTTGTTCCGCGCCGGATCGCAGGTGCGCACTGGCGCCAGCCGGAAGCCACCCGTCGATCTCGTCGAGGGACCGGCGCGCCCGCACCGCCGCGAGTGCGGTGGCCAAGGGGCGGCGCGCCGGCGCCGCGTAATGGACGTTGTTGGTCGCTACTACCTCGACTCCGGCGCGCATGGCCACGACCACAAGAGCGTCGTTGCGCGCCGAGTCGAGAGGGTCGCCGTGGTCCCAGATCTCGACAGCCACGTTTTCGCGCCCGAATGCAGCGACAAGGAGGTCGAGCTCACGACTGGCCGCGGCGGGGCCACCGGCCACGAGCGCCGCAGGCACCGCACCCTTGCGACACCCCGTGAGCACCTGCCAGTGCCCACCGCCGCGAGGTTCGGACGTTCGACCCGCCATACGCGGGTCATGCGTCCAAACCTCGCGGTCGGCCGAGCTCGCACCAACGCCAATCTCGGCCAGCTCGGCGAGGCCGATCTTCGGCTTGCCCTTCTCGCCCCCCGCCATTTGTGCCGCAGTGATGGCCCGACACAAGCGGCCATAGCCGACCGGGTCTCGGGCCAACACAACGAGATGCTGCCCGCCAGGGTCAGCCGCGCCGGCCTGGGCGCGCCGGGGCAGGTCGAGGGTGAGCTCGGCACCGAAAACCGTCGGCACACCAAGGGACGCCGCCGCCTCAGCGAAGCGCACGACTCCGTACATACCGTCGTGATCGGTGACGGCGAGGGCGGTCAGCCCCAGGCGCGCCGCCTCCTCGGCCAGTTCCTCGGGCGGAGACGCGCCGTCGAGGAAGCTGAAGTTGGAGTGGCAGTGCAACTCGGCGTAGGGAACCGCTGATCGGCGATGGGTGAGCGGCGGGGGTTGGTACGAGCCTCGCTTACGCGACCACGCAGGACTGTCCCCCCCGTCGCCCTGCGCAGGCCGGCCCGACAGGCGGCGTTCGAATTCGGCCCACGGAACGGGGGGGTTGTTCCAGCCCACAGCGGCGAAGTGTATCGAATGTATGTTCGATCGCAACTGGGACTGTTGCCCCGGTACGATCCCCCCCGTGGTCAGACCCCGAATGATGTGGCTGTGGTTCGCGGTAGCGCTGACGTTGGTGCTCGCAGCATGTGGCGGTGACGACTCGGCGAGCGAGAACCCGGCCATCGAGCAACCCACCACGACCGCACACGATGTGATGGCCGCCACCTGTTCGCCGTCAGGAACGTCGCTGACTCTTTCGGCCCAGAACACCTCCTACGACAAGGATTGTCTCGCTACTACGGCTGGTCAGGCATTCACGATCTCCTTCGCCAACCGACAGAAAGACGTCAGCCACAACGTGGTCATCCTGAAGGATCATCAGGGCGAGGTGCTGTTCCGGGGTGGCAACCCGTTCCCAGGAGTGGGCACCGAGGTCTACAACGTGCCGCCGATCCCGGCCGGGGAGTACCACTTCCACTGCGAGGTGCACCCCGACGTGATGCAGGGCAAGTTCATCGTCGCCTGACCCTGGCCCAACATCAGTCGTAGGTAGCTTCGACCGACCAGCGGCCGTGCTCCACGACGAGGAGATGTGCCGCTCCGTCGGTCGTGACGACCTGCCAGCGGGCCTGTCGGCGATGGACGGCTGCGTCCCACCAGCGCTCGTCGAGGGGCCATGGGCCGGCCCAGGCCGCGATCTCGGTCCAGTGGCTGCCGGCGATCGAGAGACGCGCCGGCGCAGAGGTGGCATGACCACGACCAGTGACATTGACCACTGCGCCACCTCTCTCGACGACCTCAGCTGGTAAACGGTCGGCGTACACAGTGGCTGGCGACGGTGTTGGGATTCGACCGGGCCAGGGCGCTTTCTTGCTGTCACTTGCAGGCGGAGTGTCCCCCCAGGGAAAGCGGCACACCCGATCCCCTGGCTCCCGTCCGCCGGCCTCGACGGCCGTGACGACAGCTTCGGGACTGAGCATTCCCTGCACCCGGGCCAACACCCGCGCCGCCCGCTCGTCACCGTCGCTCTGGCCACCCCAAAAGCCGCCCTGGCGGCCCTTGGCCGGTCCGACCTCGTCGGGCACCAGGCGGAGCAGCGTGACACCCGACGTCGGGCCCTGGGCTTCCCGCTCTCGGCCGCTCTGGCACTGGGCTTCCCGCTCTCGGCCGCTCGGGCCCGAGTGCGCCAACCACCCGTCGAGCTGCCACCGAACTCGTTGAGCGAGGGCGGCCGCCGTGAGTCCCCCGTCGTGGCGCCATAGCCGGGACAGCGATTCGCCGTGCTCAGTCTCGAACTGGATGCTGACCCGGGTGGCCATGAGTCCCTGTCCAACGAGCAGCTCGTCGAGCTGATCGGCGAGTGACTTGGCCACGAACGCCAGCGCCTCGGGATGGTCAACAGGTGGATCGAGCTCGGCCGCAACGGTCAGGTCAGGAGGTGGAGTACGCGCCGCGAGCGGACGCTCGTCGAGACCCCGCGCCAGGCGGTGAGCGCTGATGCCGTCGGGGCCGAACCGACCGAGTACCGCCGGCGCGGGAAGGGCGGCCAAGTCACCGAGGGTGTGGATGCCGAGCCGGCGGAGGATGTCGGGGAGGTCGCTGGTTCCCAGCGTGCACACCGGGAGCGGCGCGAGGAAGGCGGCGCTGTTTCCCGGTGGGACTACCGCGCCGGCGTCGGCTGCCCGTTCAGCCGCGAACCGCCCGTCTGCAACCCCCACCCGACAGGGTTGGGCACCCGTGCCCAGCACCTCGTCGACTCGTTGTGCGACTCGGTGCGCCAGAGCCTCATCACCGCCGAAGTAGCGGGACGGGCCCCGGGTCGCGAACGCGCACACGCCGGCGCGCAAGACCTCCACTCTCGGAGTGAACGACTCCACCGCAGCGACGACCGGCTCGAATGCCCGAGCGTCGCGGTCGGGGTCGGATCCGTCGACCGTGAAGCCGGGACAGACGACGACGAGCGTGCGCATCGGTCAACCCGCGGTTTCATGCACCCGTAAGGCTGTGATCGGGATGGATTCGGGCCCGATCACAGCTCTCGGAGTGCATGAAACGGAATGGCTCGACGGGCAGCCATAGCTGGGCGCGCCGTTCCCGCGCCGCCGCACCCCGACCAGCAGCCACAACTTCGATCGATCGGGCCTCCAAACGGCCGTGGCCCTGCCCGATCCCCTGCCACTCCACCTTCGAAGCACAAAGCGTCACATCGACTGGGACGGGCCAGCGAGCGCCGGCATCCGCCACCACGAGCACCGCGCCCCGTTCTCGGCCACGGGCAGTGAGCCGGCGCACGTCCGTCGCCCGCAGGTGGGACGGGGGCCAGATCACGATGATGTCGATGGCGTCGAGGAGAGCCGCAACCACCCATGCCCATCCTCCCGGACCGTTCCCACTGGACGCCGAAACGACAGGGAAGCGTTCGAGCACAACGCCGGCTTCGGCTGCGGCGGCAAGACCCAGAGATGACCGGCCGACGCCCACCGCCGCGCACCACGATCCTCCGGCCGATGCTGGCGCGATCAAAGCCAGCGCCAAGGATGTGGCGCCGGCGCGTCCGGTGACGGCGACAACCGATCCGCGCCGTAGGCCGCGATCGGGCAAGAGCGACTCGAGCGCAGGTGACACCGGCAGGATGCGCTCGCCAGCAAGCGCCAATGGACGCACCGCGCCGGCAAGTTGGTGAAGATCGGGAGCTACAGCCGACGGCGACACTCCACCAGCTTACGAACGCACGTTCGCAACGGTCAAGCAGAGAAGGTGTCAGGCAGAGGCGGCAGGTGTTGCCATCGGGTCAGCGACTTCGACGCCTTCCCGGTAATACGTGAACAGCTCGCGAACGACTTCGGCGAGGTGCGCGGTGTCGGCATCCGGCGCGACCTCGACCGTCACCACGTTGGAGTAGACGTGCACGCTCTTCACGCCCTCGGCGAAAAGGCGCCGGGCCAGTTCGTCGACCGGCCGCACGCCAGTGATTTCGGGGGTGTGGTACCGCTCGTGGCCCATCCCCGTCAGGCTCCGGTTCAGCTCGAACACGACAACTCCCGGCCGTGTCGCTTCCTTGCGAGTGACGGTGATCTGCTGACCCATGCCCGGGAGGCTAGTCGCCGACAACATAGGCTCCGACCCGATGCTCGACCACGGCCGGCCTGTACCCGTCAAGACGATCCTGGTCACGATCTGGCTAGTCCTGGCTTCGTTGATCGTGCTCTACATCATCATCACGCTCGCCCACATCGAGGCGCTGCTGATCATCGCCATCTTCCTCGCCGTCGTCTTGAACAAGCCGGTCGAGTTCCTCCGACGGCGGCTCCATCTGCGCCGCGGGCTGGCGACTGGTCTCGTCTACCTCATCGGAGCAGGACTGATCGCGGCGATGCTCTATGCCTTCATCAATCCTCTCGTGAACCAGGTCGAGCACTTCGCCAACAATTTCGACAAGTACGTCAGTGAGGCCCGGGCCGGCAAAGGTCCCGCCGGAGACCTTGTCAAGCGGTATGACCTCGACAAGAAGTTCCAGGAGAACAAGGAAGACATTCAGAACTGGTTGACCTCGGCTGGCGGCGGCGCGGTCGACGTGGCCCGCAGCATCGCTTCCGGCGCGGTCGCATTGCTCACGATCGTTGTCCTGTCCATCCTGATGATCCTGTACGGACCCGATCTGTTACGCAGCGGGCTCAACGTCCTCCCGCCGCCAAGCCGGCAGCGAGTGACAGCCGTCGCTGCGGACTGTGCTCGTGCCCTCACCGGCTACGTGCTCGGCAATCTCCTCATCAGCGTCATCGCTGGCGTAGTCACCTTCATCGGCCTCTGGATCTTCGGCGTGCCGTTCAAAGGCGTACTCGCCCTCTGGGTCGGTTTCGCCGACATCATCCCCCTCGTCGGCGCAACCCTCGGCGCCATTCCTACGATCGCGGTGGCCTTCCTTCACTCTCCCGCAGCAGGCATCGGAATGCTGATCCTCTACATCGTCTACCAACAGTTCGAGAACCACGTCCTGCAGGTGACGATCATGTCCAAGACCGTGCAGATCAACCAGTTGTTCGTCCTCGTCAGCGTCCTCATCGGTGTTGAGCTCTTCGGTTTCATCGGCGCGCTGCTGGCCATCCCGGCCGCCGGGGTCCTCCAGGTCATCGTCCGCGACCTCTGGGACAACCGAACGGGAGGATGGAAGGCAGAGCCGACGATCGGTAAGGACGAGATGCCGGTGTCGGAGGAGCTGGCGCTCGAAGCGTCAGAGAGCGAGCCCGCCGAAGTAGACGACATGCCCGAGCAGGCGCCCGAGCCAACCGGCTGATGCCCACCGAGACAATCGAGGTCGAGGGCCACATCATCGATTCGCTCGTGCTCGCGAAGGTGCTCGACGTGATCGTTGATTCCGGTGCCGACTATCGCATGTTCGATGTTTCAATCGGCAAGACCAAGGTCGACTCCAGTCGGGTTCGGCTGGAGGTGAGCGCCGACACTGAAGCGGTGCTCGCCAGCCTCGTCGCCGAGCTGCGGATCCACGGTGCCAACCCGGTGGATCAAGCGGAAGCCCGGGTCGTAGCGGCCGAGACCAACGGGGTACTCCCCGAGGACTTCTACGCGACCACCAACCTTCCGACGGAGGTGCGACTGGGCGGCGGCTGGGTCGAGGTCGACAATCCGGAGATGGACTGCGCGCTCGTCGTCCTTCCCGACGGCCGCGTACGCACCGAACCGATGCACCGGATCCAGTCTGGCGACGCAGTCGTCGTCGGCAGCGAGGGCGTGCGAGTCCGACCGCTCGACCGTCCCCGAGGAACGACGCCGTTCGAGTTCATGACGTCAGAGGTTTCTTCGGAGAAGCCCAAGGATCTGCTCGTCGGACAGGTCGCCGATCGCATTCGCGTCGCCCGCGCCCGCGGCGGCAAGGTGCTGGCGGTGTGCGGACCGGCAGTCGTTCATACCGGCGCCGGGCCGGCACTGGCCGGTTTGGTGCGCCGAGAAATCGTCGACGTGCTGTTTGCCGGCAACGGCTTCGCCGCCCACGACATCGAGTCCAACGTGCTGGGTACCTCGCTTGGCGTCGCCATGCGCGCCGGAGCCGGTCCCGCCGGGCACGGCCACAGCAACCATCTGCGGGTCATCAACGAGGTGCGGAGGCGTGGGTCGATCGCTGCCGCCGTCGAGGACGGCTATCTCAGGGGTGGAGTGATGTACGAGTGCATCAAGGGCGGGGTGCCGTTCGTCCTGGGCGGCTCCGTACGTGACGACGGTCCGTTGCCCGACGTGCACACCGATGTAGTCGAGGCTGCCGACGCCATGCGGACCCTGTTGCCCGGCGTGTCGGTGGCGCTCATGCTGGCGTCGACGCTGCATGCCATCGCGACCGGGAACCTGCTGCCAGCCGGCGTCGAGACCTACTGCGTCGACATCAACCAGGCGGTCGTGACCAAACTTGCCGACAGGGGCAGCCACCAGGCTCTGGGAATCGTCACCGACGTCGGCCTCTTCCTCGAAACCCTGGCCAGTCACCTCGCACCCTCCGGCTGACGCGCCGTGCCCGCCGACCTGACGTGGGGACGACGCTTCCTCATGTGCCCGCCGGAGTACTTCGGGGTGCTCTACGAGATCAACCCGTGGATGCACCGCGAGGTAGCGGTCGACCTCGACGTAGCGCGTCAGCAGTGGGAGAACCTGGTCACCACCTTGCGAGCCGCCGGCGCGGAGGTGGAGATCCTGCCCGCCCAGCCCGATCTGCCCGACCTGGTCTTCACCGCCAACGCCGGCACGCTCAACAGCTTGCAGTTCGTGCCGGCGCGCTTTCGACATCCGGAGCGGCGCGCCGAAGTGCCCCACTACGTGGAGTGGTTCCGCCAACATGGGTTCTCAGTGGCGCCGTTACCGGACGGACCGTCACACGAGGGCGCCGGCGACGCCCTGCCGTTCGGCAACGTCTTCCTGTCCGGCTACCGGACCAGGTCAGACGCCGGCGCGCACGGGGACCTGTCGCGGCTGCTGGGGGCCGAGGTGCTACCGGTCGAGCTCGTCGACCCCCGCTTCTACCACCTCGACCTGACGTTCTGTCCTCTCGATGACCGGCGCGCGCTGGTCGTTCCTGACGCCTGGGATCCCTACGGCCGGCGCGTGATCGAGGGTCTGGTGCCCGAGCCGCTGGTCCTCGACGTCGACGAGGCGCTCGGCTTCGCCGCGAACTCAGTGGTCGTGGGCTCGACTGTGGTCATGCCCGGCGCGCCGGTGCGCGTGGGCCGCCAGCTCGAAGCCTGGGGGTTCGACGTGGTCGAGTCACCGATGGGTGAGTTCTTGAAAGCAGGCGGGGGCTGCCGGTGTCTAACGCTGGCACTCGACGTCGCTGTCGACTAACTCGTGGCGTCGACTCGGTTACTCGTAATGCGAGTGCTCTTTGACCTCGCGCCGGTTGCGACTTGCCACCCGCCAGATGGCGACGGCGAAGATGATCGAGACGAGGGCCAGCAGCAAGTGGATCGTGACGAACCCGGCGTCCTCGTCACTGCTGGCCAGGTTGATCACCCGGTTGACCCAGACGAACACGATCCAGATCGCCGCCGCTCGGAGGATGAGTGCGTCGCGTCGTCCCATGCGCTGAGGCTACCAATTGCTTCGCTCTTCCCAGAGCGCCCCTTGCGCGCCGGGCCGAACGAAGCGGGTGACGCCGTCCCACGGGAGGTGATCCATGAACACCCACGCCCGGCGATGAATCGATGTAGGACCCCAAGCTGCGAGCGCAGCCTTGTGACGAGGGCAGGGATAGCCCTTGTTCAGCTCGAAGTCATACGCCGGGAAGTGTTCAGCCTCTTGGCGCATGATGCGGTCGCGCGTGACCTTGGCCAGGATCGACGCCGCCGCGATAGAGAGGCACGAGGCGTCGCCACGGACGATCCGGGTGACGGGAAGGCCTAGGCCGACGAAGTCCCAGTTGCCGTCGATCAGGACCGCATCGGGTGAAACGTTGAGACCCTCGATGGCCCGGCGCGCCGCCAGCCGCTGCGCGTCTGACATCCCCAGGTCGTCGCACTCTTGCTGGCTGGCGTGGCCAACCGACCACGCCGCGCACCACCCCGCGATCCTCGGGAACAGTCGCTCCCGCTCGTCCTCGGTGAGCATCTTCGAGTCGCGAACCCGGTACACGCGCCGGTCAGGGGGTAGCACTGCGGCACCAACGGAGATGGGTCCGGCCCATGAGCCGCGGCCGACCTCATCGACGCCAACGACAACGGGGCTGCCGCTGGCCCACAGGGCCCGCTCGTTGACCAGGCCGGGGGCCTTTGTTCCCATGCCGGGCGCTAGACCAGCTGAACGGAGGCGGGGCCCTCGCTGACCCGGCCGATGGGGACAAAACCGGCCTCGACGAGCCCGGCGCCTGACGCTACCGCCGCAGGCACAGCAGCAAGGAGTCCGCCCGATGTCTGGGGGTCATAGGCCAAGGCTTCGATCGCCTCCGGCGCGCCGGAGGTCACCTTCTCTTGAAGATGGGACCGGTTGCGGGGGTCACCACCGGTGCGGACGCCGGCTTCCGCAGCCGCGAGCGCGCCGGCGTACAGCGGCAGCGCTGCAGCATCGAATTCGAGCCCCACGCCCGACCGCTCCGCGACCTCCCACCCGTGACCGAGAAGCCCGAAGCCGGTGACGTCAGTGACCGCATGGGGCGGCTCCGCAAGTTTGGAAAGGGCTTCCGCCGCAGCGCGATTGAGGCGGCGCATCGACAGGATGGCGATCGCCTTGTCCTCCTCGCTGCCGCCGGCGAGGAGGATGCCGGTGCCGAGCGGCTTCGACAACAGCAGGACATCGCCGGGCTGAGCGCCGGCCTTCGTCCAGACACGCGCCGGGTCGACCAGCCCCTGGACCGCCAGGCCGAAGATCGGTTCCTCGGAGCGAATGGTGTGCCCACCCGCAACCATCCCGCCTGCGTCGGCGACGACGCGCGCCGCCGACCCCAGAATCGCAGAGATGGCCTCGAGAGGCATGCGCTCGGGGAACGCGGAGATGTTCAGTGCGAGCACGACCCGCCCGCCCATGGCGAAGACGTCGCTGCACGCATTGGCGGCAGCGATGGCGCCGAAGTCGTCGGGGTCGTCGACCAGCGGAGGGAAGAAGTCGGTCGTCGACACGAGGGCGAGGTCGTCAGAGAGCTTGTAAACGGCAGCGTCGTCGGACGGCGCCAGACCGACAACTAAGGCCGGGTCGATGCCGTCGCCGACGAGCTGCTTCACCAAGCCGGCGAGGGGCGCCGCGCCCCACTTGGCTGCACAGCCACCGCAGGAGGTCCATTCGGTCAGTTTGATGTTGCCCGGGGTCGCAGCCGGCGGCACGGTGACGGTCATGGGTTCAGTATCTCAGTCCAGCTTCGAAATGGTTTCCGCCTCTTCGGGATCGGGCTCGGTGGTGAGGAAGGCGTCGAGCATCTCTCCTGCAACTTCGGGCGACGTGAGCCGTAGCCCGATGGCCAAGACGTTGGCCTCGTTCCACCGGCGGGCACCTCGCGCCGTTTCCGCGTCAGTGCACAACGCGGCGCGCACACCGTTGACCTTGTTGGCTGCGATCGAGACGCCCGTTCCCGTCCAGCAGCAGACGACGCCCCGCTCGGCGTCACCGGCGACGACCGCTTCGCCGACACGCCGGCCGACGTCGGGCCAGGGGTCACCCTCGAGACGAACGACTATTTCATGACCGTTACGTTCGAGACGGGCGACGATCTCATCGGTGAGCGCGGTCCGCTCGTCGGTCCCAAAGGCCAGCCTCATGTCTGGAGGGTTGCAACAGTCCCGATCATGGCGACCTCAAGTCTGCCGCGCCAGGGGCGTACTCTCGGTTTGTGGTTCGCGCCGTCGCGATCGTTCCCCACACGCACTGGGACCGCGAGTGGTACGCGCCGTTCCAGACGTTCCGTCTGCGGCTCGTCGACATCCTCGACGACCTGCTGCCCCGCCTCGAGTCCGATCCGTCGTACGCGCATTTTCTGCTCGACGGCCAACTCGCAGTCGTCGATGACTACCTCGAAGTTCGACCCGATGCCGAGGAGCGGCTACGCCGGCTGACTACCAGCGGGCGGGTGTCAATCGGCCCTTGGTACGTGCTGCCCGACGAATTCCTCGTGTCGGGTGAGACGCTCGTGCGAAACCTCGAGTTCGGAATGGCGCGCGCCGCTGCGTACGGCGGCGGCATGCCGGTCGGGTATCTGCCCGACATGTTCGGTCATGTGGCCCAGATGCCCCAGCTACTGCGCCAGGCCGGCTTTGAACACGCGGTGGTGTGGCGCGGCGTGCCCTCCGCTGTCGACCGCACCGCATTCTGGTGGACGGCGCCTGACGGCTCGACAGTACGAGCTGAGTACCTCCCGGTGGGCTACGGCAACGGCGCGGCCGTGCCCGATGACGCCAAGCAGCTGGTGGCACGTATCCGGGCCCACGAGGCGGAGCTGGGACCTCTGCTCGCACCCGATTCAGCCCTGCTCTGGATGAACGGCACCGACCACCAGGCGCCGCAGCCGTGGCTGGGGCGGGTCGTCGCCGAGGCCAACGACATCCAGGATGACTACCGGCTCACCGTCGCCTCGCTGAGGGAATACCTTCCGGCGGCGCCGACCGATGGGTTGCCGACGTGGACCGGCGAGCTTCGCTCCGGAGCCCGAGCGAACCTCCTCATGGGCGTGGCTTCCAATCGGGTCGACGTCAAGCAGGCCGCGGCGCGCGCCGAGCGATCATTGGAGCGGCGGGCCGAACCGTTGAGCGCCCTCTTCCTCCCGCCGGCTCAGTGGCCCGGCGCTTTGCTGAACGTCGCTTGGATGGCCGTCGTGCGTAATGCCGCCCACGACTCGGTGTGCGCCTGTTCGGCGGATGTAGTCGTGGACGCCGTGCTCCACCGCTACGCCGAGGCCACCCAGATCGGCGATGGCCTGGCGCGCCGGGCCCTCGATGCCCTCGGCCAGTCAATCGCAGTCGACGGCGCGGTGATCGTCAACCCGGCGGCGCGCACTCGGAGCGGGGCAGCCGAGCTCACCCTCGCCGGCGACGACCTCTTGCCCGACGAGCAATTGCTGGAGGGTCGCGCCGCGAGCGTCGAGCGGCACACGGTCCTGGGCACAGAGGTGAGTCTCGTCACGGCGCGCCTGGCCGCCGCGGTTCCCACCGGGACAGCGGTTCTGGCATGCGAGATCACGGAGAACGATTCCTTGGACGTTGTGCTACGTACGGGTGTCGGCGCGCCGAGTGCGACAACGGCCTCGGCGCTATGCGATCTCTACGCGCGCGCCGGCGCGCGCCGCGATGAACAGGTGCAAGTGACAATTCAACATGAGGCGTTCCGGCGCGTCCTGGTGCGCGCCGAGGCGGTGCCGGGATTCGGCTGGCGGGCGTGGGACGCGTCCACACTGGAAGTGGAACCGGCATGGGCCGACGAGCGAGGCATGGGCAACGGCGTCGTGCACGTCACGGTCGACCCAGCCACCGGCACCTTCTCCATCGACGGCTTGGCCGGCCTCGATCGGCTGGTCGACAGCGGCGACGCGGGCGACACATACAACTACTCGCCTCCGGCGCGCGACGTGATCGTCGATACGCCAGTTGAGGTCGCTGTGACGGTGGTCGAGAAGGGCCCGGTACGCGCCGTCCTGCGAGTCACTCGTAGGTTCATTCGCACCGACGAGCACATTGATGTCGTGACAGATCTCACACTGAATGCCGGCGAGCGACTCGTCCGCGTGACCACTGCCGTCGAGAATCGCGGTGGTGACCATCGCCTACGCGCCGTCTTCCCCCTGCCTGAGCAAGCAACGACTTCACAGGCCGAGAGCGCATTCGCAATCGTCGAGCGTGGCCTCGGCGTCGAGGGGGGGCCCCACGAACTGCCACTGCCAACCTTCCCATCCCGACGGTTCGTCAGGGCGGGCGGGCTAACGCTCGTGCACGAGGGTTTGCTCGAATACGAACTGGTCGACAGCGGGAGAGCCCTGGCGCTGACGCTGTTGCGCTGCGTCGGCGTACTTTCCGGAACCCACTTGGCTCTGCGGCCCATGCCAGCCGGACCCCCGCTCGAGGTCGCCGGCGCGCAGATGATCGGTCGCCAGGTTCTCCGCTACGGCGTCGCCGTCGGCGACTGCGACCCGTACGCATTGGCCGACGACGCCTTCCTGCCGCTCGAGGTGACCTCCGGCGAGAACCGTGGCGATCGAGTTCCGAGAGGCACAGCACTGGCGGTGTCCGGTGCGGAGGTCTCCGCTCTACGCCATGTAGACGGTGCCCTGCACGTGCGCGTGTTCAACCCGACCGACACCGAAGCGACAGTCGAGTTCGACGCGCGCCACGGTTGGCTGGTCGATCTCTGCGGCCGCCCCGTCGAGCCCTTCGACGGCTCGTTCTCGCTGGCACCGTGGCGCATCGCCACGGTGCGCCTTGCCGGTCCCTAAGGGAGGCGCGAGGACCAGACGAGCGAGCCAACAGCGGCCGCCGCCGCGAAGGCGAGTCCGATACCGACGAACCAGGTCGTTGCGTCCTTCTGGACGGTGCGATATCCGATCGAGCTACCGATGTCGTTGTAGACCTTCTTGAGTTCGTTACCCGATGCCGCTTCGAACGAGCTCCCATGAGTTTGTTCCGCAAGCCGGGCCAAGGCGTCCTTGTTGACGGGCACGAAGACCGGGCTGCCCTCGACCATGACCGTGCCCTCCTCGGTGCCGAAGGCAATGGTGGACACCGGGACCTTGGCCTTCACGGCCGCCGACGCCGCGGCGTCGTTGGTGCGGCCCACCGTTGTCTCGCCGTCGGACATCAACACGATGCGCGCTGGCGCGGGAGCTTGGCCCGGCGCGGTGGGAACTGCGGCAATGCTTCCGAGGGCGGCAAACACGGCGTCACCGACAGCAGTCGCGGGGCCGAGCTCGAGTGTCGCAATTGCCCGCTTCAGCAGTGCGTGATCGGTCGTCGGTGCAACGAGCACCTGGGCCGTTCCCGAGAAGGCCACAAGGCCGAGGTTCAACTTGGCCGGAACCAGATCGACGAAAGATGTGGCCGCCGCCTTGGCCGCCTTCAAACGGTTGGGCTTCACATCGGTGGCCTGCATCGACAGCGAAACGTCGATCGCCATCATGATCGTGGCTCGCTCGCGAGGAACCTTTGACGACCGAGTCGGATGGGCGAAGGCAGTAACGAACGCCACCAAGGCAAGGAGCAAAGCTGCGGCCGGCAAGTGGCGGCGCCATCCCGGCCGTTGGGGCGCCACGCTCGACAAGAGCGACAGATTCGTGAACCGAACCGCGTACCCGCGCCGGCGCTTCTGCATGAACAGGTAGGCGGCGGCCAGCGCGACAACCCCGAGCAGCAACCAGAGACGGTTGGCGGAGAGGAACGTCATGGCCTGGGCCACACGTGCCGGTGACGCCGCGAGTTCACGACGAACTGAACGATGTCGCGCATCCAATCGCGATCCGTACGGAGCACGAGGTGGTGGGCCCCCGAACGTCGAATCGCCGCCGCGATCTCGGCTCGTTCGGCTGCGGCCGCCTCGGCATAGCGGGCGCGGAGGCCGGGCTTTGCCGTCTGGACCTCCCGGCGCGCGCCGGTCTCGGGGTCGACAAGTGTGAGGAACCCGACGTTCGGAAGCTCGAGCTCTCGAGGATCGAGTACCTCCACCGCCATGACCTGGTGTCGCGACGCGAGCATCCGCAGCGGCCGCTCCCAGCCCGGTGCCGCAAGGAAATCGCTGACGACGACAGCAAGCCCCCGACGGCGCGGTGGGCGAAGCAAACGGCTGATGCCATCTCCCAGGTCGGTGCCTCCGTGCCCATCAGGAACGGGCGGAAGGGTCGCCAACCGGTGGAGCATGGCCAGCAGTGCTTGGCGTCCGGTGCGCGCCGGCATCTGCTCGACACGATCGGGGTGCAGGGCGAGGGCCCCGATGCGGTTGCCCGTACGGGCGGTGAGGAAGCCCACAGCCGCAACCGCGGCCAGCGCGAGATCGCGCTTTTCGCACGCGACGGTGCCAAAAGACAGACTCGCCGAGCAATCGACGACCACCCACGTCTCGAGCTCCCGGTCGGCAACCGCATCGCGAACATGCGGCACCGTGGTGCGAGCGGTGAGGTTCCAATCCATCCGGCGCACATCGTCGCCGGGTTGGTACTCCCGGCTCTCCCCGGGCTCACTGCCCTGGCCCGGCACGAAGCCCTGGTAGTCGCCCTGGAGCAATCCGTCGAGGCGCCGGGTAACGAGCAACTCGAGCTGGCGCAGAACCTCTTCGGGTCGCCGGTCGCGAACCGAAGGAGGCCCCGGAAGGACTGCTCGCGTCACGCGAGCCGCTGGCCGGCCGTGGGCGGATCGGCAGCGGCGGTGACGGGAGAAGATGCCATCGTCGAGTCCTGGCTCGGGGCCAGACGTGGGGCGGGGACAGCGGCCGCGATCTGAGTGAGCAGGTCGTCGACAGCGAGGCCGTCGGCGAGTGCTTCGTACGACAGGACCACACGGTGGCGGAGAATCTCGGGCACGCAGTCAGCGACGTCTTGAGGCAGTACGTAATCCCGTCCCCGCAATAGGGCGAAGGCACGCGCCGCGGCGATGAGTCCGAGACTGGCCCGGGGGCTGGCGCCGTATTCAATTAGGCCCGCGAGCTCGGCCAGCCCGTGCTCGGCCGGGACACGCGTGGCGTGGACCAGACGGACCGCGTAGTCAATGACGGCCCGGTGAGCGAACACTGCGTCGGACGCGGTCTGGAGCCGGCGCAACTCGTCAAGTGAAAGCACGCGCGCCGCATGGGGCGGGTTTACGCTCATTCGTTGCACGATCTCGATTTCCTCGGCCCGATCCGGGTAGTCGACGACCACCTTCATGAGGAAACGGTCGCGCTGCGCTTCGGGCAGGGCATAGACGCCTTCGGACTCAATCGGGTTCTGTGTCGCGAGAACCAGGAACGGATCGGGCACCGGCTTGGTGACGCCACCGATCGAGACCTGGTGCTCGGCCATGACCTCGAGGAGGGCGGACTGGACCTTCGCTGGCGCTCGATTGATCTCGTCGGCGAGTACGAAGTTGGCAAAGACGGGCCCGAGCTCGACGTCGAAGGACTCGGTCGACGCCCGGTAGATCCGGGTGCCGACGAGGTCGGAGGGAATCAGGTCTGGCGTGAACTGGAGACGGACGAAGGAGCCGCCCACAACCTCAGCCAACGTCTCAACCGCGAGCGTCTTGGCTAATCCGGGCACACCCTCGAGGAGCACGTGACCACGGGCCAAGAGGCAAGCCATCATCCGCTCGACGACCCGATCCTGGCCGACGATGACCTTCTTCACCTCGAACAGCGCCGTCTCCAGCAACTCGGCCGGCGTTGGATCGTTCTTCGGGGCAGTTTCCATCTCGGCCTTTCTCGGTTGCGATGACGTCCCACCATGGCACCCGAACATCAGAGGGGCCTTGGAGAGAAATGTGTGGGAGCTGTGAGAAATGCTAGGTCAGCCAGCTGGCGTGCCGGCATCGGCCGCCGGCATCCCGCTCTCGGCCGCTCGGGCCGGGGCCAGCGGTGAGAAGCCGTGCAACTCGGGCCGGGTTTCGCGGTGCATCAACGCCGCCAGCGCGTCGGTCGCCCGCTTACCGTCGTAGAGGACGGCCACGACCTGCTCCACTATCGGCGTTTCGACGCCCGCACGCCGCCCGAGTTCCAGGGCCGCCTTCGACGTCTTTATCCCTTCGGCCACCATGCGAGTCTCGGCAGTTATCTCATCGACTGCACGACCGTTCCCCAGCTGTTCCCCCACCCACCGGTTGCGACTCTGGCGACTCATGCAGGTCGCGACCAGGTCTCCCAGTCCTGCCAGCCCCGAGAACGTCAACGGCTGGCCACCAAGGGCGACACCCAGCCGGGTGAGCTCGGCGAGGCCTCTCGTAATGAGGGCGGCGCGTGTGTTGTCGCCGAAGCCCATTCCGTCGGCGATGCCGGAGGCGATCGCAATCACATTCTTGAGCGCGCCGCCGAGCTCACATCCCACGAGATCATCGTTGGTATAGACCCGGAACGTCTCGGTGCTGAACAGTTCTTGCAGCTCGCGCGTTGTGGTCTGATCGAAACCGGCGGCATCGACGATCGAAATAACGCTGGCCGTGGGGTGCCCGGCCGCGACCTCCTGGGCGAGGTTCGGACCAGTGAGAACGCCGTAGGGCCGATTGGGAGCAACCTCGGCCACGATCTCAGTCATCCGCATCAGTGATCCCTGCTCGACGCCCTTGGTGAGGGTGACGATCGGCGCCGACGGCGTCAGATGCGGCTCGGCTGACTGAAGAATCTCCCTGAACCCGTGTGATGGCAGCGCCATCACGATCACGTCCGCTCCGCCGAGCGCCTCGGCCAGGGACGCAGTGGCTTGGAGGCTCTCAGGCAGCGCGATGGTCGGGAGGTAGTCCCGATTCCGGTGGCGACGATTGAGGTGATCGGCGAGGCCGGCGCGTCGGGCCCAGAGCACCGTCGGCGCGCGCGCAGCAAGCAAGCGCGCCATAGTCGTCCCCCACATACCCGCGCCCAAGACAGCGACCATCGGTGTCACCGCCTTCGGCGGCTGACCCGCTGGCGGGCCACTGTGCTCATTGGTTCGCTCACCTTCGTTCGCTCACTCACCCATAAGCTACGGCCATCGTGGTCATGGGGCGGCAGTGGGGCGACGTGGCCGTGCTCGTGCCGGTCAAGGCGTTCCACCGGGCCAAGGTGCGGCTGTCCGGCGCAATGCCCGACGAGGAGCGAGCGACGCTCGCTCGCAGCATGGCGACACATGTCCTCCAGTGCGCTGGCGGTCTCGCGGTGGCGGTCGTCTGCGACGACCCTGAAGTTGCGGCTTGGGCCGAGGAGCAGGGTGCGCTCGTCGTCTGGGAGCCGGGACGGGGGCTCAACCTCGCCGTCGAGGCCGGCGTCGATCGCTTGGCCGACAAAGGCGTCCGTCGGGTCATCGTGACCCACGCCGACCTTCCCTTGGCACGCGACCTCCGATGGGTGGGCAGTTTCTCCGGCGTAACACTCGTGCCTGATCGGATCGCCGATGGCACAAACGCGGCATGTGTGCCAACGAGACGAGGGTTCCGGTTTTTCTACGGAGCCGGTTCCTTTGCGAAGCACGCCGACGAGGCGCGCCGTCTGAGTTTGCCGCTGCGCATAGTTCGCGAACCCTCGCTGGCCCACGACGTGGATCTCCCTGCGGATCTGTTGACGTGACGACCGAGTTCAGCCGCGATCTCCCAACCCCTCGTCGCGCGCTCGCCATCGGCGCCCATCCCGACGATGTCGATTTCGGCTGCGGCGGCACACTCGCCAAGTGGGCGTCAGATGGTTGCTCGATCCATCACCTCGTTTGCACCGACGGGTCCAAAGGCTCGTGGGACGCCGATGACGATGAGGCCGAGTTGGTGGTGACCCGCCAGGCGGAGCAACAGGCAGCGTCGAGGGCACTCGGAGGTGCCGGCGATGTCGTGTTCCTCGGGTGGCGAGACGGCGAGCTCGAGAGCGGGCTGAGCCAGCGTTCAACGGTGGCCTATTGGATACGGAAGCTGCGCCCGGAGGTCGTGCTTGGCCATGATCCGTGGCGGCGTTATCGCCTACATCCCGACCATCGCCACGCCGGTTTCCTCGTAGTTGACGGGATCGTCGCGGCGCGCGATCCGCACTTCTTTCCTGAGCACGGCGCGCCGGCGCACCGGCCGTCAACGCTGCTGTTGTGGGAAGCCGATGAACCCGACCATGTCGAGAACATCACCGAGCATCTCGACAGAAAGCTGGAGGCCTTGATGACACACCGCAGCCAATTCAGGTCGACGATGAAGATCGACGACCCGGCCTCAAAGGACCAGGTCGCCGAGTTTCATAAAAAGGTGACCGACCGAGCGGCCACTTCGGGCGCGGCGATCGGCGTGACGTTCGGGGAGCAGTTCAAAGCGGTGCGGGAGCTCTAGCCCCTACGCCGCCTTTTGGCTAGCGCTTGCGAGCTCCGCCCGTGGTGCGAGCCGCCCCCGTCTTCTTCGCTGCGGTCGCCTTCTTGGCGGGAGACTTCTTCGCCGTCGACTTCTTCGCCGTCGACTTCTTGGCTGTCGACTTCTTGGCTGTCGACTTCTTGGCTGTCGACTTCTTGGCCGTGCTCTTCTTGGCCGCGGTCGTCTTCTTCGCCGGCGACTTCCTGGCGGCCGTCTTCTTGGCGGAACTCTTCTTCGCGGCGACCTTCTTGACCACCTTCTTCACGGCCGAGGACGCCCGCTTCGCCGGTGACTTCTTCGCGGCAGAGCCACTCTTCTTCGCGGAACTCTTCTTGACTGCGCTCATCGGTTGCTGCCCACCTTTCGTCAGCGCTTCTTTGCCTTGGCGGCTTTTGTGGCCTTGGTGGCCTTCTTCCCTGCTGTTGCCTTAGCCGGCGCCTTCTTGGCTGCGCTCGCCTTCTTTGCTGCCGGCTTCTTCGCTCCGGCCGCCTTTCCCGCCGCGCCGCCATTCAGGTATTCCTTCAAGGCGGAACCGGACGAGAACTTCAACGCTTTCGACGCACGAATCTTGACGGCCTCCCCAGTTCGAGGATTACGACCGGTGCGCGCTTTGCGCTGCGTCACAGAGAACGACCCGAAGCCGGGCCACGCAACACGGTCGCCCTTCTTGACCGCTCCCCTGACTGTCTCGAAGAACGCGTCGAGAACGCGCTCGGCCTGCGCTCGGCCCACATCCGCGGTACCCGCAACGCGGTCGATCACGTCAGACTTGTTCACCAGCACCTCCCGCTCAACGATAGGAACTTGAACATCTGACCTGAGTTATCGCGCAAGGTCAAGCATTTCCCTTGTGCTGCAAGGCTTTCCAACCTGCTTGGACGGAGAAACCCTTTGTTTGCAACGATTTTCGGTGTGTCCACTCAAAAACACAAACTTGCCGCGCTCATCATGTTCGGCCTGATCAGCGCGATCGCGTTCAGCGGTTGCACACAAGAAGACCAAGCCCGGATCAAGAACGTAAAGCCTCCGACGCCGGGCACACCCGCCAGCGGGGGCGATGTCACCGGCATCTACCGCTCGTTCAACCTGGCCGTGCTGCAGCTTCGAGCCGACGGTAGTTACGCGCTGATAGTGAAGGATTCCAAGCCGACGGCCGGTCAGTTCACCCTCGCCAACGGTCAACTCGAGGTGCAGTCGAAAAGCTGCGGCGACACGATCGGTCGCTACACGATGGTCGTCACCGGCGAGAAGAAGGCCGGCAAGGCAAGGCTCGAGATCACGCCGATGTCGGACGACTGCGCCCAGCGCCGGACCGATCTCACCGCCGCACCGTGGGTCTACGCCGACTCCTGATCGCGCCCGAGCACGGACTCGACCAACGACACCAGGTCGTCGGCGACGTGGTCGGGGGGTGGGTCGCTTGGAATCTCGTCACTACTGGTGATGCCGCTGAGGACCAGCGCGAAGGAGATGCCGAGTCGCTGAGCCATGAGCCCATCAGTAGATGGTCGGTCGCCGACCATGATGCTGTCGCCCACCCCGGCGCCAACGCGAGTGCGAACGAGCGCCGCGAACGGTTCGTAGGGCTTGCCGGCGACTTCGGGCTCCACGCCGCCTGCAGTGGCCACCGCAGCAAGGAGTGCCCCTCCCCCGGGAACGGGACCGTCTGGCGTGGGATAGGTGGCGTCGTCGTTCGTGCCGATGAGTCGCGCGCCGCCCTCGATGGCCTTGAACGCAGCGGTGAGCCGGGCGTAGTCGAAGTCACGGTGGAAGCCGACGACAACCGCCTCGGCCGCCCCCTCACGAACCGTCTCCACGCCCCGCTCTTCAAGAGCGCTTTTCACACCCGCGCCCGCGCACACCAGAGCCGTGCTTCCGGGCTCGAGCAAGCTCGCAGCTGCCTGCGCCGACGTGACCAGATCGTCGGGACTCACCTCCACTCCCATGCCGCCGAGCTTCTTTCGAAGTTCGTCGACGGTCGGCGCGGAGTTGTTGGTCAGAAAGTAGACACCGTGTCCGGCGGCGCGGAGCCGGGCGATGGCCTCGGACGATCCCGGGATGGGGTCCTCCGCCAGCCACACGACACCGTCGAGGTCGAGGAGCCAAGCCATCGGCGCTTCTTACCATCACCCCCAACGCAGACGAACTGGGGCGGGTTAGTCGCCAGCCGTGACAATGCGCGCCGTGGCTCGGCGGCCCGGCAATTTGACCACCTCGATGGCGCTCGGAAGTTGGTGTTTGATGTCGCTGTCATGGGTCACGACGAGCACCTGGCGGAACCGGTTCTTCAGACGCTCGAGCGCGAGCAGCATGCGCTCCTTGCGATCTTCGTCGAGCGGGCCGAACACCTCATCGAGCACGAGGAGGCCAACCGCGCCACCGGACTGGAACCGGACGTGCTCGCTGATCGCTACCCGCAGGGCAAGGTTGGCGAGATCGGTCTCTGACCCCGAAAACCGGCTCATGCCGTAGAGAAACCCGGCATCGCGAATGCGTATCTCGTAGGTGTCAGGATCGACCTCGAGCTGGTCGTACTCGTTGTCGGTGAGCTCGCCGAAAAGGTTGCTAGCGTGGTTGGTGAGCCGGGGCCCCACTGCTGAAACCTGATTGTTGCGGAACGCGTTCAGGAGCTCGGCGACGCGGCCAAGATGGCGGGCGTCTTCGCCGAGATCAGCGAGCTGCGCGTGCTGGGCGGCCGCATCGACAACT
>DATLEI010000001.1:0-2434 GCA_035525375.1 Acidimicrobiales bacterium | reverse complement strand
AAGTGCCGGATTGTGTCGGTCGCGGGTCCCGAGCACGCGAGCGGAAACAACCACCCGCCCTCTTACTGCTCGGGTCGACTGCGCGCGCGGGCAAGGCTCGGCGTACACCGGCGTTTCGCTCAGCAGGTGCTCGGCGCTGTGAATAGTGAGTGCGACTGCCCGCCGCGTCAGCCTCGCCGCCCATCACGCTGCCCACGTAGCGATGGGGGCAACCCCCGATAGTTGTCGACTGGTAAGAGCGTCAGAGTTTCCCCATGTACAGGCGCTACGCGCACGTGTGGGCCGGCCTCGCTGTGCTGGCCACCTATGGCGGTGCCTACTTGCTCGCATGGTCCGTCGTCTGGGACGTCCCTGCGGCGGAACGCGACGGTCTTGAGTGGATGTTCGTGTTCCTGCTGACGCTGCCATGGAGTCTGCTGGCCGGCATCGGCCCCTGGATCATCGTCCAGACCGGAGCGTTGATCAACGGCATCCTCCTGTCGGTCGTTGTCGGACGGAAGGTCAAGCGGCAGTGGCCCAGCGACCTCAATCAGTGATCTGGCCGGACGGGGCTGAGTACTCCGGCGCCCCGGTCCCGTAGGTTGCCGCCGTAGACGGGACGTGCCCTACTGCGGTCAGTGGGTGGAGCGGGCAGATCGACTCGGTCCGCGGAAGAGTTATGCGGTGGACCGATTCGGCAGCGACCTCGATCTAGCCTTCGAACGATGCTTGGCAAGATAGGCGTCGCAGTAGTCGTCGCGGGCTTGGGGCTCGGCACCTGGACGATCATCGATGCTGACGGCTGCACGGACGAATGCCACGGCTACGCCATCCCGCTTGCAATCGCGGCGGTCCTCGTCCTGGCAGGGACCGTTGCGCTGCTGATAGCTGCTGTCAGCTGGAGCCTCCGCCGACAACTGACGACTCGCGACCGATGAAAAGGTGCCGGTACGCGTCGGTCGTATGTCGCGCCGCGTAACCGGTAACGCCGGCGCCGCTTTTACTCCTGGCCGCCGGCTCGGCATTACAGCGGGGGCCGTCGCAAGAGACTTCCTCCGACATGGTGTTCAGGGGGCAAGCCACCACTCGACCTTCGGTCCGTCCTCGTCGTCGTCCCAGCTCAGGAGGGCGTCAGGGTCCGCATCTTGTGCAGGGTACGGACCGATCGATCCGGCCGGGGTATGGAGCGTGACGTACCGCTCCTGGTTCTTGCGTGCGGCGGCGAACGCGGGGTGCTCGCCGCGCTCGTAGGCCATCGTGGCTTCCTCAGGCGTGAGGCCAGCGGACTTGCATACGTAGGCAGCGTTGGCGCGGAACCCGTGGGGGGCCCAGACGTGAATGTCGTCAGGGGACAGCCGATACCGGCCCCACTCCGACGCCACGTCCACCGACATGCCAGCCTGGCGCCAGGCGAGGGCCTCATCGAAGAAGATCTTGTGGCGGATCAGCTCATCCATCTCTTCAACGGTGAACCCGGCCGCCAGCCAGCTCGAGAGGAACTCTGGTCCAAGGCTTTGGTGGTCCTGGGCTTCCTTTGGCGAGAGTCCAAGCGATCTCCATCGCCTGGCCTGCCGGAGATCGACTCCGTAGGCCTCCAGAGAGCGACGGCGGCGGCGATAGATGAATTCGGCGGCCATCGCCGAGACGACGACGGCGACCAACCATCTGAGGATTGCCGGAGCTGCGATGGTCAAGTATGCGCCTCTACGCGTCGATCGGTCAGTCACTTCAGGCGGGCGGTATTGTCAGCGAAGTTTAGATAGCGCCGCCGGAAGTGACAGGCATCATCTAGCGATGGCACGAGGTGTGGTTCGCCGAGCATGGTCTTGGCTTTGGAGGCCGTCACGGTCGCCATCCGCAACCCCGAACGCTCAGTGCCCGATCTGCGATCGGCCGATCGTTGTCGGCCCGACCACCTACATGGGGAACGCGTACTCCGGGCCGATGATGGCCCCAAGGACGCGGCAGGAGCTCGTCGCTGCGTGTGCGGTTCACGGCCGCTCCCCGTTCAACGACGCGACCATCAGGGCAGGTGGAGGAGGCCCAGCAACTTGACGGCGGTGAGCGTCGGGCGCATTGCGTGCAACTCCAGCTACCTGGGTGCGCGCCGAGCGGTATGTGCCGTGTTGCATCGGTCGGGCGACAAGCCAACCCGAGCCGGATATACGGCGCTTGGTCTTACCGCTCGGGTGCCCGTGCGTGCGGGCGACGCCGTGCTCGATCTTCTCCGGTGCGAGGAATTGTACTAGGAGCAGCCGTAAGGGGGTTATCGCGACGAAGTGCCTGTCCATCGCCGACTTGACCGGCCATGTCGTGTCGGTCAGTTACGCCTCCTCCACCGAAGATAGAGAAGGGCGAACACGGCGAACGCGCCTCCGAGGAGGGCCCAGATCCCCATGATGTACGGGTTCAGCAGTACCTCGCCCCAGCCTTCCCACTCCTCGTCGACGCTCAT
>DATLEI010000125.1:0-16043 GCA_035525375.1 Acidimicrobiales bacterium | reverse complement strand
TCATCGCGCCCGACGAATGGGTCCACTCCGCCACCGACACCTCGGGGAAGAGCCGGCGCAACACCTGGTCGGTTGTCCACGACACCGTTGCCACCGTCGGAATTCCTAGCCGTTGGTAGATCTCGGCTCGTCGGGGATCGTAGATGCGAGCAACCACGTTCGGGATCTCGTAGGTCTCGCGGGCGATGCGTGCCGTGAGGATGTTCGTGTTATCACCGTTGGTAACCGCCGCCAGGGCGGTGGCCTCGTGAATCCCGGCCTGCTCCAAGTGGTCGCGGTCGAACCCGAACCCCAGCACCGCCTTGCCGGCGAAGTTCGGCGGCAGGCGCCGGAACGCGTTCCGGTTCTTGTCGATAACTGCGACAACGTGCCCGCCGGATTCCAAAGCTGCCGCCAACTCTGATCCCACCCGCCCGCAGCCGACGACGATGACGTGCACGGCGACAATGCAACACGCGCGGGCCACTCAGCACAACTCGCCCGGAGCGACCCTCCCAGAGTCAGTACGTTGTTCGCCCATGTACTCGGTGGTGAAGCGCCTTCTCGTCGGACGTCCGATTGCCACGTCCGAGCAAGACGCGCATCGACTGCGCAAGCTCGTGGCGCTTCCGACGTTCTCGTCCGACGCCATCTCGTCCACCGCCTACGCCACCGAGGAGATTCTCTTCGTCGTGACCGTGGGTGCTGTCGGAACCACGAGCCTCGCTCTGGGCCTCAACAAGCTGGTCCCCATCTCGATCGTCGTTGCCGGTCTTCTCGCCATCGTGGTGGCCTCCTACCGTCAGACGATCTTCGCCTACCCGAGCGGTGGCGGCTCCTACATCGTCAGTAGCGACAACCTCGGCGAGTACCCGTCTCTGGTAGCGGGGGCATCACTGATGATCGACTACGTGCTGACGGTCGCGGTTTCGATCTCCGCGGGCGTCGCAGCCATCATCTCTTTGCCGGCGTTTCAGGGCCTGGAGAACCACCGAGTACTGCTTGGCCTCGGGCTCATCGCCCTGATCACCATCGCCAACCTGCGGGGCATCAAGGAGTCGGGCACGATTTTCGCCTATCCCGTCTACCTGTACATCCTGGTCCTCGCAGGACTGATCATCTACGGATTGATTCAAAACGCGGCCGGGAACGTGAAGCCGATTCCGTACGACGCGAAACGGTCGTTGGCAGCGGCCGAGACCGGGGGTTCGCTGGGGTTGTTCCTACTACTACGGGGCTTCTCGTCCGGTGCCGTCGCCCTGACGGGTATCGAGGCCATCTCGAATGGAGTACCCGCGTTCCGCAAGCCCGCAGCCAAGAATGCGGCCACGACGATGGTCTGGATGGGACTCATCCTCGGCTCGCTCTTCATCGGGGTATCGGTGCTGGCGCACCATCTCCATCCGTATCCGAGCCACGAGGAAACGGTGCTTTCCCAGATGGGACGCGTGGTTTTCGGCGATGGTCCCCTGTACATCATCCTTCAGTTCGCGACCGCCACCATTCTCGTGCTAGCTGCCAACACTGCGTACGCCGGATTCCCATGGCTGTCGTCGATCATCGCTCGCGATCACTACCTGCCGCGGCAGCTGTCGACGCGTGGTGACCGCTTGGTGTTCTCCAATGGCGTCATCATCCTGGCCGTCCTCGCCGCCATCCTCCTCATCCTTTTCGGTGGGATCACCAACGCGCTCATCCCGCTGTACGCCGTCGGGGTATTCACTTCGTTCACGCTGAGCCAGATCGGCATGGTGGTCCGCCATCGCCGGATCAAGGAACAGGGCTGGAAGCGCAACATGGTCATCAACGGCGTAGGCGCGCTTGCCACATTCGTCGTCTTACTGATCGTGGCTGTCACCAAGTTCACCAAGGGGGCGTGGTTGCCGATCGTGGTCGTCCCCCTGATCATCGTGCTGTTCACGGCGATCAAGCGGCATTACGACCGAATCTCCAAGGCGTTGACCATCACGCCTGCGGAGGCCAGGCCGGAATCGATGAACCACACCGTGATTGTGCTCGTTGGTCGCATCCACAAGGGCGTCCTCAAGGCACTCTCCTACGCCCGATCGCTCCGGCCGCAACACATCGTGGCCCTCTACGTCTCCTATGAGGACGAGGACAGGCTGGCCATGGAGAAACAGTGGAAGGACTTCGGCATCGACATCCCTCTCGAAATCGTCCCCTCGCCCTACCGCGACATTGTTGAGCCGATAGACAAGTACCTCGACGAACTCGACGATCGCTGGAGCAACGACACGGTCACCGTGGTCATACCCGAGTTCGTCGTGAAGAAGTGGTACGAGCAGATCCTCCACAACCAGACCGCCCTCTTGCTCAAGGGAAAGCTGCTCTTCCGGGAGGGCACGGTCGTCACCTCGGTTCCCTACCACGTCGACCACCTGGAACAAGGTTTCGACTAGTGGCAGCGGCCGCTAGGTTCGGTCTATGAGCCGGTAGCCCACACCCGGCTCGGTAACAAGCCTTGGATTGGCCGGGTCCTCGCCCAGCTTCTTTCTCAGTTGACTGGCGTACACCCTCAAATATTGCGTCTCGGTTTCGTACTCGGGTCCCCAAACCTCTTGAAGGATTGCCCGGTGCGTCAGCACTCGGCCCGGCCAACGGGCAAGGAGCACGAGAAACGAAAACTCCTTCGGCGTGAGTTCGACCGGTCGCCCGTCGACCCTGACCTGATGGCGTGCCATGTCGACCGCTACGTCTCCTACCTCGAGCACCGACTCATCGACTGGAGCTGAACGACTTGTCGGGCCCACGCGATGCCGTAGGGCGACGCGGACCCTAGCCAATAGCTCGGCCATGGAGAACGGCTTGGTCACATAGTCGTCAGCGCCTTCATCCAACGCTCGCACCTTCCGGCTATCCGACCCGTCGGCCGACAGCACGACGATCGGCACCTCCGACCAGCCCCTTATACGACGGCACACTTCTACGCCGTCGAGGTCAGGAAGGCTCAGGTCGAGCACGATGAGATCGGGCGCCTCTAAAGCCGCGCCGTCGATGGCCGCTTGGCCGGTGGACGCGGTTCGTACCTTGTAGCCGCGCGCTTCAAGGCCAGCGCGTAGGACCCGCAGAATGGCCGGCTCATCATCGACGACCATGACCGTTTGCGCGATCGCCGAACTCATTGGACTCCGGGCCGGACGGGGAGCGTGAACGCGAATGTCGCGCCGCCACCTGGTGTTCGCTCGACCCACATCTTTCCGCCATGGGCCTCGACGATCGCCTTGCAGATCGCAAGGCCGACGCCGCTTGACTTGCTTCCCTCACCTCGGCGAAAGGGCTCGAAGAGGCGGTCGCGCTCCCAATCGGGCACACCGATCCCCTCGTCGCTCACCCGGACTTCGATCATGCCCTCCCGACTCCTCGCCGCGACTCTCACTGTCGTTCCTTGTGGCGCGTGGCGTGCAGCGTTTTCCAAGAGGTTTGTCAGCAACTGGTCGAGCTGGCTGTAGTCACCGTCAACAAGCGGTCGATCGTGGAACGCCACCTGCAATCGCACCTGGACGAAGAGTCCCGCCAGGCGGCGAATTCGATCGGCTACAAGCTCGTCGAACTGCACCGCTTGACGATCGGGTTTCAGGGCACCGGCTTCGATACGGCTCAGTGAAAGCAGGTTTGCGACGATGCGATCCAGCCGCTCGGCCTCGTCGCACACCGACGCCAGCAACTCGGTGCGAGTGGAGTCGTCATAGGCAGTGCCATCGCGCAAGTCACCGGCGACGGCCCGAATCGTTGCGAGAGGCGTACGGAGGTCGTGCGAGACCGATCGCAGTAGCGCAGCTCGTTGTTCATCGACCCGTTCCAGTACGTCGACTCGCGCTGCCTCCTCCGCCAGACGGCCACGCTCTTCGGCGATCACCTGAAGGTGGTCATAGAGCGATCGAATTTCGGCCTCCCGTTGCTCAGCGGCGAGCCGACGATCGCGCTCGACGGCCGTCAGTATGCCGATCACGATGGCGACGCCGAGAAATACCGCAAGTGCAACCCAGTCCTCTCCGGCATCGACCTTGAAGGTCCACACCGGAGGGATGAAGGCCAGATTGAAAGCCGCCGCCGCGACTACAGCCGTCACGATTGCGGCGCGCGCTCCACTGAGTAGGCCGGCGGCAACTACAGCAACGACGAGCACGAGCGCCGGCGACGTACGTGAAGTGTCCGAACGTAAGGGCACGAGAACGGCCACAGTCAGTCCGACAAGTGCCAACCCGAGGCCGGTACCGATCCACACGGAGCGTTCAGTGATCGACAAACGAACCATTACGAAATCTTTGCGCGTTCTTGACCCTTCATGGCACGACCTTTGCGCCCGCTTCATGTCGGCTGCCGTTCAATGGGAGTGATGCAAGAAAAAGTCGTCGAAGCCAGCCAGATGGCCATTCCAACGGCACTGCCGCCACCGACTGACTGCGCACTCCCCGAGGCCCTCGGTGACCGAGCCAAGAACCGCCTCCTGGGTCCACCGCTGAACACCGAGGATTTGGCGCACGAACGCCTCGGAAAACCGACGGCCCTCGCTGTCTTCGCGTCCGACAACCTGTCGTCGTCGGCCTACGCCACCGAGGAGATCCTTCGGGTACTCGTGCCTGCCGTCGGACTGGCGGCCTTCTCGCTCGTCGTTCCGATCACGATCGCCATGCTGGTTGTCCTTGCGTTCCTGATCCTGTCGTACCGCCAGACGATCAAGGCGTACCCAACCGCGGGCGGCGCCTACGTCGTGACTCGGGACAACTTCGGCATACTGCCGGCGCAGGTCGCTGGCGTAGCGCTGCTCACCGACTATGTGCTCACGGTTTCAGTTTCGGTTGCCGCTGGCAGCGCGGCCCTGACGTCAGCCTTCCCATCTCTTGAGCGGGCGGCGGTGCCAATCTCGGTGGCGTTCATCGGAATCGTGGCCTACGGGAACCTGCGGGGAGTTCGCGAATCGGGAAAGGTGTTCGCGGTCCCGACCTACTTCTTCATCGCCAACATGGTGTTGTTGCTGAGCGTCGGTCTGGTGCGGATGTTCCTTGGAGACCTTCCGGCCCAGACGGCCCACGCCGCCGGCACCCTCCCATTCGGTAGCGCCGGCGACGGACTTTTCCTGGGTGCCACCCTGTTCGTCGTTCTGCACGCGTTCGCGTCCGGCGGCGCCGCGGTGACAGGGGTCGAAGCCATTTCGAATGGCGTGCCGGCGTTCCGGATGCCGGAATGGAGGAACGCTCGCACGACCCTCGTGGTCATGGGCTCGTTGCTCGGCGTGATGTTCCTCGGCCTGTCGGTGCTCTCCGCCCACCTTCACGTGACACCCTTCGAGCACGGCTCCCCCACGATCCTGTCCCAGGTCGGCGAAGCGGTGTTCGGCACGAGCCCGGCCGGCAAGGGCCTCTACTACCTCCTCCAGGCGGGCACAGTGCTCATCCTCGTCCTGGCCGCAAACACCTCCTTCGCCGATTTTCCTCGTCTAGCGTCCTTCCAGGCCGGCGATAACTTTCTCCCGCGCCAGCTCACCAAGCGAGGACACCGTCTCGTGTTCTCCAATGGAATCATCGCCCTCGCCGCGGCCTCGGCCGTGTTGGTGGTTGCTACGGGGGCGAAGGTCGATCGCCTCATTCCGCTTTACGCCGTCGGAGTCTTCACATCATTCACGCTGTCGCAGGCCGGCATGGCCAGGCATCACATCAGGCACAAAGAGGAGGGGTGGCGGCGGGGGCTGGCCATCAACGCCTTCGGTGCCCTCCTCTCGCTCGTTGTCGACATCGTCATCGCCGTCACCAAGTTCACCCACGGGGCGTGGATCGTCATCGTGTTAGTACCGGTGATGGTGGCTTTCCTCGTCCGTCTCAATCGCCAGTACGAGGTCGAGGAAGCTGAACTCGAAGCGGACGCTCGCCTGGCGGCCACCGCACCGATCCTGCGTCGCCATGTGGTTCTCGTGCTCATCAACAACCTCGATCGCAGCGCAGCACGTGCCATCCAATACGCCCGAGCCCTCACACCCAACGAGCTACGTGCCGTTCACGTAGCAGCCGATCCCGAGCGCGCGGAGCTACTGGCCGACGAATGGCAGCGCCTCGGACTGTCGCGCCTTCCGCTGGAGCTGGTCGATTGCCCTGACCGACGGATTGCTCGGGCGGTTCTCGAGATCGTGACTGAGGTTTCAGCCGACGGTGACACTGAGGTCAGCGTCTTGGTCCCTCGGCTCGAGCACCGGCGCGTGTGGCACCGTCTACTTCATGATCGCACCAGCGATGCGATCGCCACGGCTGTGTCGCGCGTCCCGCACGCCAATGTCACCTTCGTGCCCTACCACCTCGGGCTTGGACAGCCGAGCCGCCGATGACCTGCATCGCAGAGGTGCGCTGGCGCCAGCGGGTACGGGTCAGCGGACGGGTCAGGTCGTTGCGGATCCAACCTCTGGCCGGAGTACCCACGGTCCAATGCACCCTCGTCGATGTGACCGGCGGGCTAACGGTCGTCTTCCTCGGGCGTCGGCGGATCGCCGGGATTCGCCCCGGGACGCGTATGGTCGTGGAGGGCATTGCTGGGGAGCATGATCGCAAACTGGCAATCCTCAACCCCCGCTACGAACTATTGGCGTAGAGGCGCCGGCGCGTTTCGACCACCCAAAACTTCGGGTTAGGGTGGCTTGAGGATGCAGGCGGAGATTTCCACGAGATCCGAGCGCGAGACGCTCAAGGCGTTGTATCGGTTATCGCGAGACCCTCAGGGTCCTGCGCACACCGGCGCGCTCGCCGAGACGCTGGGCGTGTCGCACGGCACTGCGACGGCGATCGTAAAGCGCCTCGCCGAGCGCGGCCTGGTCGACCACCGGCTCTACCACGGCGTCGAATTGACGGCCACCGGCAACGCCGCCGCGGTGGCCGCGATACGGCGTCATCGCATCGTCGAGCGCTTTCTTGCCGACATGCTGGGATACGAATGGAAGGAGGCCGACCGTCTCGCTGCGTCCTTCGAGCACGAATTGCCCCAAGAGGTCGAGGAGCGACTGTACGTCGCGCTTGATCAGCCCTCGTCGTGCCCCCACGGCTTCCCCATCCCCGAGCCGCGTGTGGCCGACATCCCGACCATGCCGCCGCTCTACGAGCTTGAAACCGGTGATGTCGCCGTTGTCGCGGTGCCGGGCTCGACCGAACCCGAAGTCATTCAGTTCCTCGAAACGCTCGGGCTCCGCCCGGGCGTTCGCATTGAAGTCGTTGACAAGCAACCGTTCGACGGTCCGATCGTGCTGCGCGTCCTGCTGGATGAGGGCCACGACACAGAAGACCGCGTCGTCGGCCAGAAGGTCGCCAATCAGATCTACGTGAGGAAGGACCCGCCGTCCTCCCCATCGTCCAAGAGAAAGGCACAAACTGCATGAACAATCTCTTCGCCGCAGAAGGGGGCTACCAGGCGTTCGAACTCGGCACGACCGAGTGGCTATGGCTGATCTTCTCCGCCGCGACGGCTCTCCTCGCCCTCGGTGTCGGCTACTCGCTCATGCGGGGCGTGCTCGCCGCTGACCAGGGCACGCCGAAGATGAAGGAAATCGCTCTGGCGATCCAGGAGGGCGCCATGGCCTACCTCCGGCGCCAGTTCAAGACGATCGCCATCATCGTCATCCCGGTGGCCATCTTCGTGTTCGCCACCTCCACCAGCATCACCGACGACAAAGGCATGGAGGCGCTGTCCTTTGCCGAGTCCGGGATCTTCCGCACCCTGGCGTTCCTCGCCGGGTGCCTGATGTCGGGGCTCACCGGATTCATTGGCATGGGCCTGGCGGTGCGGGGCAACGTCCGCACCGCAGCGGCGGCGAAGAGTGGATCGCTGCCCGACGCCCTCAAGGTCGCTTTTCGCACTGGTGGCGTGGCAGGAATGTTCACGGTCGGCCTCGGTCTCCTCGGCGCGACGCTCATCATCATGGCGTTCCAGAACACGGCGACGGCGATCCTCATTGGTTTCGGGTTCGGTGGATCGCTGCTCGCCTTGTTCATGAGGGTGGGAGGCGGAATCTTCACCAAGGCGGCCGACGTCGGCGCCGACCTCGTGGGTAAGGTCGAAGCCGGCATCCCTGAGGACGACCCCCGGAATGCGGCGACGATCGCCGACAACGTCGGTGACAACGTCGGTGACTGCGCCGGCATGGCCGCCGACCTGTTCGAGTCCTACGAAGTGACCCTCGTCGCGTCCATCATCCTCGGTTACAGCGCGTTCCACTCGCTCTATCCCGACGACCCCGAGAAGTGGGTCCTCGGACTCCTTTTTCCGGTCATCGCGCGCGCCATCGGCGTCCTGGCATCGATCGTCGGCGTCTACATGGTGCGGGCCAAGGCGAGTGACAAATCGGCGATGGCGCCCATCAACCGTGGCTTCATAACCGCGGGCGGGCTGACCGTTATCGGGACGTTTTTGGTGGCGCAGTTCTACGTGCACAACCTTCGGGTCTTCTGGGCGGTCGTCGTCGGTCTCGTGCTCGCTCAGGTGCTGAGCCGGCTCACGGAGTATTTCACCTCGACCGAAACCGCCCCCGTTCGGGAGATTGCCGAAGCGGCCCGGACGGGGCCGGCTACGACGGTGCTGTCCGGCATCAGCTCGGGTCTGGAGTCCACCGTGTGGGCCATCATCGCCATCGCCTGCGCCCTCGGGGTCGCCATCGGCCTCGGCGAGGGAGACATCCAATTTTCCTTCTACCTGGTGGCTCTGGCCGGCATGGGCATGCTGGCAACGACTGGCGTGATCGTGTCAGAAGACACCTTCGGCCCGGTGGCCGACAACGCGGCGGGCATCGCCGAGATGTCAGGAGAGTTCGAAGGCGAACCGGAGCGAATCATGGTGAGCCTCGACGCCGTCGGCAACACCACCAAGGCCATCACCAAGGGATTCGCCATCGGCTCCGCGGTCATCGCATCGGTGGCCTTGTTCGCTTCCTTCGTGGAGACCGTCGGCGGGGAACTGGGCCTCAGGGAAACGGGCAATGCACTGTTCAACAGCCCGGTCACCCAGATCAACGTCGCCGACCCCAAGACCTTCATCGGGCTGTTGATCGGTGGCTCGATCGCGTTCCTGTTCTCGGCGTTCGCCATTCGCGCCGTCGGACGCACTGCGGGCACGGTGGTGCAAGAGGTGCGCCGCCAGTTCCGCGAGCACCCCGGCATCATGGATTACACGGAGCGTCCCGAGTACGGCCGGGTCATCGACATATGTACGCAGGCGTCGCTGCGTGAGCTGACAACGCCCGCCCTGCTCGCGGTGCTCACACCAGTCATCATCGGCTTCGGCATAAACTATGCCGCCCTCGGCGCGTTTCTCGCGGCGGTGATCTTGACCGGTCAACTCATGGCCGTCTTCCTGTCCAATGCGGGCGGCGCGTGGGACAACGCGAAGAAATACATCGAGGACGGCCACGAAGGCGGTAAAGGCTCCGAAGCCCACAAGGCCGCAGTGATCGGGGACACTGTCGGCGACCCCTTCAAGGACACCGCCGGGCCAGCCCTCAACCCGCTCATCAAGGTCATGAACCTGGTCTCGTTGCTCATGCTGCCAGCCGTGATCAGCCTCCGCAACGACGACGCGGCGCGCCTCTCGATCGCCGGAGTCGCGTTGCTCATTCTCCTCGGCGCGATCGCCTTCTCCAAACGCAAGACGGTGTCTATGGACGCCGACCTCGGCGTCGCTTCCGCGCCGGTCGACCGAGCCCCGGCGGGGGGAGGCGCTTGACACAGGCACCGATTGCTGCCCAATGTCGAGGGCTGTGCCGAAGCCTCTAGTCATTGTCGAGTCGCCAGCCAAGGCCCGCACAATCGCGGGCTTTCTCGGTGGCGACTTCGTCGTCGAGTCGTCAGTTGGCCACATCCGCGACCTTCCGCGCAACGCCGCCGACGTGCCTGCCTCGGTCAAGGGTGAGTCGTGGGCTCGGCTTGGGGTCGACGTCGAGAACGGCTTCAAGCCGCTCTATGTGGTGGCCAGTGAGAAGAAGTCGGTCGTCTCCAACCTGAGGCAGCTTTTGAAGAACGCGACCGAGTTGTACCTGGCGACAGACGAGGACAGGGAAGGCGAATCCATTGCGTGGCACCTCCTCGAGGTGCTCTCGCCGCCGGCCAACATTCCGGTCAAGCGGATGGTCTTCCACGAGATCACCCGCAGCGCTATCGAGGACGCCGTCGACAACTGGCGGGAACTCGATCGCCACCTCGTCGACGCCCAGGAGGCGCGCCGGATTCTCGACCGCCTCTACGGCTATGAGGTTTCCCCCGTTCTCTGGAAGAAGGTACTGCCGCGTCTGTCGGCGGGCCGGGTCCAGAGTGTTGCCACCCGCATCCTCGTGGAGCGTGAGCGGGCCCGTATGCGCTTCCGGGCTGCCTCCTATGCCGGGCTCGAAGGAACGTTCGCCCGTGAAGGGCGAGAGTTCGATGCCACCCTCGTGGCCCTCGACGGTGCCAGGCTGGCGACGGGGCGGGACTTCGACGAAAGCGGCGCGGTGACCTCATCGGGCAACGTGGTCGTCCTCGACCGGCCCCGCGCCGATGCTCTCGCCGGCGCGCTCGCCGCCGCCGAGTTCGCCGTGCGCACCGTCGACGAGAAGCCCTATCGGCGCACGCCGTATCCGCCGTTCATGACCTCAACGCTCCAGCAAGAGGCGGGGCGCAAGCTGCGCTTCTCGTCCCAGCGGGCCATGAGCGTCGCCCAACGCCTTTACGAGCAGGGCTACATCACCTACATGCGCACCGACAGCACTTCGTTGTCGGAGACCGCGGAGAAGGCGGCTCGCGCTCAGGCCCGGGAGCTGTACGGCGCGGACTACGTGCCCGACCAGCCCCGGCGCTATCAGCGTAAGGTCAAGAACGCCCAAGAGGCCCACGAGGCCATCCGTCCGGCTGGCGATTCGTTCCGCACACCCGACCAGGTGGCACGAGAGCTTGGCCGCGACGAACTGGCGCTCTACGAGCTGGTCTGGAAGAGAACCATTGCCTCGCAGATGGCCGACGTTCGAGGGCGCAGCGTGCAGGTCCGACTCGGTGCCACCTCTTCGGCCGGCGAGGACGCTGAGTTCGCCGCCACCGGCAAGGTGATCGAGTTCCCCGGGTTCCTGCGCGCGTACGTGGAGGGCTCCGATGACCCCGATGGTGAGCTCGAGGACCGCGAGGTCCGGCTTCCTCCCGTCGCCCCCGGCGATCACCTCGATACCGTCGCCCTGGAGGCCAAGGACCACAGCACTCAACCACCGGCGCGGTTCACCGAGGCGTCGCTCGTCAAGGCCCTCGAAGAGATGGGGGTGGGTCGCCCGTCGACCTACGCATCGATCATGGGCACGATCCAGGATCGTGGTTACGTCTGGAAGAAGGGCACTGCTCTGGTGCCGTCGTTCACTGCCTTCGCTGTGGTCGGGTTGCTCGAAGACCACTTCGCCAACCTCGTCGACTACGAGTTCACCGCTCGTATGGAGGATGACCTCGACGGCATCGCCGCCGGTCGGGAGGAGGCACAGCCGTGGCTCAGCCGCTTCTACTTCGGTAACGGCCAACCGGGCCTGCACGCCATGGTCAGCGAGCGGCTCGACGCCATCGACCCCAAAGAGGTCAACTCCATACCGCTTGGCGCGGGCGACGACGGCACCGAGATAGTTGCTCGCGTCGGCCGCTATGGCCCCTACGTGCAGCGCAGCGACGACAAGGCGTCGATACCCGAAGGATTGGCGCCTGACGAGCTGACTGTCGCCAAGGCCGAGGAACTCCTGGCCGCGCCGAGCGGCGAAAGGGCCCTCGGGGACGACCCCCAGACCGGATTCCCGATCGTCGCCAAAGTGGGCCGTTACGGAGCCTACGTAACTGTAATGCCGCCTGACGATGAAACGGATGGCGCGGAGCCCAAGAAGAAGACGAAGAAGGCCGAGAAGCCCAAGAGCGCTTCCCTGCTCTCGAACATGACCCTTGACGGCGTGACGTTGGACGACGCCCTCCGCCTGCTGAGCCTCCCCCGGAGCCTCGGACACGACCCCGCCGACGGTACCGAGGTGACCGTACAGAACGGCCGCTACGGACCCTACGTGAAGAAGGACACTGAGAGTCGCAGCCTCGACAACGAGGATCTCCTGTTCACGGTCACGCTCGACGAAGCTCTGGCGCTGCTCGCTCAGCCGAAACGAGGCCGTGGGCAGCGTGCCGCGGCGGCCCCGCCAATAAAGGAACTTGGCGCGGATCCAGTTTCCGGCGCGCCGACGGTCGTGAAGGAGGGGCGCTACGGGCCGTATGTCACCGACGGTACGACCAACGCGTCCTTGCGTGCCGGCGACGACGTCGAGACCTTGACCGCCGAGCGGGCGGCGGAGCTCCTCCAGGACCGGCGCGACCGAGGCCCGGCGAAGAAGCCGGCGACCACGAAGCGGGCAAAGACCAAATCCAAGCCGAAGGCCAAGCGCGCCGCGCCCAAGCGTTCCTGACCTCGTCCGTCCCGTACCCTGACGGCGTGGTCCCGCCCGACCCCCCGCCTTCCTCACAACCGGATTTTGAGTCGGTTCCCGAATCGGATGCCCCAGCGGCGGACGACACCGTCACGGAGCCCATCGAGGTCGTAGAGACCGAGCGCGACCCGGACATGAAGGGTCCCAGCTTGCTGGGATCGAGGTCGTTCTTCCGGCTCTGGATGGCACAGGTCGTGTCCTCACTGGGGGACTGGACCGGACTTGTCGCAGTGCTGGCGATCGCCGCCCGCGTGGGCGGATCCTCACCCGAGGCCGCCATCGGCATCGTGATGAGCGCACGCCTCATCCCTGGCTTCTTCCTGGCCTCCGTCGGTGGCGTGCTGGTCGACCGACTCGACCGCAAGAAGGTGATGGTCTACTGCGACATCGGCCGCGGCCTGGTCATGGCATCCCTGCCGTTCGTCGAGTCAGTCGCCGGCCTGTTCGTCGCCTCCCTCTTCCTCGAGATTCTCACGCTGCTGTGGTCGCCGGCGAAGGAAGCGACGGTGCCGAACTTGGTGTCGGCGCGGAAACTGACGACGGCCAACTCCTTGTCGCTGGCGGCGGCCTATGGCACCTTCCCACTGGGCTCTGCGCTTTTCGCCTCTCTCACCAAGGTGGCCGAGTTCCTCGGTGACAACGCCGGGTTCCTCGACTTCCTCACCCTGAACCAGGAGTCGCTGGCGATCTATGCCGACGTGCTGACCTTCTTCACCTCGGCGTTCTTGATCTCCACCCTGACGATCCCGCGCCGGCGCGCCGCCGAAGCGCAGGAACCGGTCGCGGAGCCGGAAGTCGACCGCTCCACCGGTCGAGGCATGGAGCCCGCTCGGGCCTTCAGCCGCACAATCGAGGAGGTCAAGGAGGGCTGGCAGTTCATCCGCACTAGCCCGGTGGTGCGCTCGGTCATGGTTGGATTGGGCACCGGACTCATCGGCGGCGGCATGGTCGCACCCCTCGGCCCGACGTTCTCGACTCGCGTGCTCCACGCCGGACCGGCCGGCTTCGGCCTCCTGCTCACCGCGCTGGGGATGGGCGTCGCTATCGGCGTCGTCGGGCTGTCGACCGTCCAGCGCCGTCTGCCGCACCACGTGATTTTTCCCTTGGCAGTGATTGGTGCCGGCGCGTGCATGATGGTGGCCGTCTCGATGTCATCGCTGGGTCCGACCATGCTGTTCATCACCGGGATGGGTATCTGCGCCGGCGCTGTCTACGTCCTTGGCTTCACCATCCTGCAAGAGAGCGTCGACGACGACCTGCGGGGGCGGATCTTCGCCACTCTCTACACCCTGTCGCGGCTGTGCCTGCTGGTCTCCCTCACACTCGCGCCGCTCGTGGCCGGTGCTCTCGACGGCATCTCCGAGAGCATCTTTGGCGGGTCGATCTCGATCGGCGGACTCACCGTGGGGCTGCCTGGCGTTCGCCTCACACTGTGGCTCGGCGCGAGCATCATTCTCGTCGCCGGGGTCCTCGCCCTGCGGTCCCTCCGTGCGGTGCGGGATGAGAAGTCTTCCGGCGACGCGCAGTCGACGCGTCTGCCGGGAAGCGAACCAGCATGACGGAGCGACAACTCTCGGACGTTCGCGGCCGTCTCATCGCCTTCGAGGGTGGTGAGGCCGCGGGGAAGTCCACCCAGGCCCGGGTCTTCGCGGCTCGCCTCGGTGCAACCTTGACAAGAGAGCCCGGCGGGACCGCGCTCGGCCGACAGATCCGCGCCCTCGTGCTCGACCCGTCGTCGTCAGCCGTCGGCGCTCGAGCCGAGGCACTGCTGCTTGCCGCCGACCGCGCCCAGCACGTCGATGAAGTCGTGATTCCGGCGTTGGAGGCGGGATGCGACGTCGTGACCGACCGGTTCTCCGGTTCGACGTTCGCCTACCAGGGTTGGGGTCGGGGGCTCGACCTCGAGGGCCTGCGAATCTTGTCGTCGTGGGCGGCCGGTGGGCTCGAGCCGGACCTCGTCGTGCTCCTCAACGTCCCGCCGGAGGTCGCCAACAGCCGGTTGGCAAGCAGCCACCCGGATCGCTTGGAGGCGCTGGGGGAGGGCTTCCACTCGCGGGTCGCCGAGGGATACCGAGCCCTCGCCGCATCAGATCCCGAGCGATGGATCGTCGTCGACGGCGCTGGCGATGTGGACGAAGTCGCCGATCGGGTCTGGCGCGTGTACGAGACCTGGTGCGGGCGCCCGTGAGCGAGAGAGGGGTGAGCGCAGGGGGAATAACGGTCTTCGATGTCGTGGGGCAGCCCGATGCCCTCGATCAACTCCGGGCTGCGGCGCGCTCCCCCGTGCACGCGTACCTCTTGGTCGGGCCCCCGGGGAGCGGGAAGCGCCCGGCGGCGCGCGCCTTTGCCGCGGCCATGCTTTGTCTGCGAGGGGGTTGTGGCGTGTGTGATGTGTGCCTCCGAGTGCGCGCCGGCGCGCATCCGGATGTAGTTCCCATCGAGCGCCAAGGGCCGTTCATCACCGTTGCTCAGGCTCGCGAGATCCAGCGGGTGGCGATGCGCAGTCCCAACGAGGGCGTACGGAAGGTGCTGGTGCTGAACGACTTTCACCTCGTGCGGGAGGCGGGTCCGACGCTACTGAAGATCATTGAGGAACCGCCCGAGAGCACGGTGTTCGTCATCCTCGCCGACGCCGTGCCCCCGGAGTTGGTCACGATCGCCTCGCGCTGCGTGCGGATCGACTTTGGCGGCCTGATCGACGACGACCTCGTCCGTGCTCTCGTGGCCGAAGGCGTCGATCCGCTCATTGCTGCCGAGGTTGCCCCGTCGGCGGGTGGCCGTCTCGACCGGGCGCGCCGACTGGCCTCGGACACGGGCTTCTCGGACCGCCGGCACGCATGGCAGTCGGCACCGGGGCGCCTCGACGGCACCGGCGCGTCTGTTGCGATCGTGGCGGGAGAGTTGTGGGACCTGGTGGCTTCGGCCGCGCAGTCGGCAGCGGACGTGCTCTCCGAGGGCGGCGCGGGCACCAAGAAGGAGCTCGCCGAGCGACAACGGCGCGAGCTCCGCCGCCTTCGCATGGATGAGCTCCGGCTAGGTCTGGCGGCCCTGGGCGGCGCGTACCGGGATGCTTTGGTGGGCGACGCGGTCGACGCCGGCGCGTATGTCAGCGCGATCGACGCCATCCAGGCGGCGGCCGAAACGCTCCCCCGCAATCCGAACGAGAGCCTGTTCCTACAGTCCCTCTTGCTTCGGCTTCCGCCGCTCCGCAGTCGTTCCGGCAGTCGTTCCGGCAGCTGATCGCCTGAACCGACCGCCCTCAGCAGGGTGCAATACTCGATGCCCCAGGCCCGGGTAGCTCAGCTGGTAGAGCAGCTCACTCGTAATGAGCAGGTCGTCGGTTCGAGTCCGACCTCGGGCTCAAAGGTACTCTGACCAGCACTTATAGCGGTTTCTACGAAGTGGCAGTGGTTGCACAGCGCTCCAAGAGCGGATAATCTTTCTCTGCGATGATGGCACGGCAGGCGGTTGATGCAGGCGATTTGACCCGGCTGGTCACCTCCTTCGAGCGGTCGCTGCGGGCGAGGAACCGCTCGCCGAAGACGATTCGCAGTTACGTGCAGTCGGCGCACCTCCTGAGCGCGTTCTTGGCCGAGCGAGGCATGCCGACCGC
>DATLEI010000124.1:0-16439 GCA_035525375.1 Acidimicrobiales bacterium | reverse complement strand
AGTCGACAACGCCAACCGGATACTTGCGCCGGTGGAGACCGATTTGTCCACCACGAATGGCTACCTTGACTCAGTCAATGTTGATCTAAAGGCTATCTGTGGTGGCCTTCAGGCTCTGCTGATCCTGGGTGTGACGAATTGCTAGGGCGAAGCGGGCGACCGATGAGTGGTGAGCGGGGCATCGTTGCCGCCAACCTTGTTGTCACAATCGCCTTCGCGCTGTTCGCCGTCATCATGCTCACCAAGACCACGATTGCGGCGCAGCAGATTGACGACCGTGTCAAGATAATCAACACCGAGGTTGGCCCCGGCTCCAACGTGTCGAGGCTCGACGAGACGGCGATCCTCAACACGGTGGCCGACCGGGCCGACCAGATCTTGGCTGCGGCCAAGCCACTGTCGGGCCAGGCCAACGATGTTCTGGTGGCCGCGAAGAGCATTGACAACACGGTGAGCCAGATCAACAACAACGCCAGTGAGATCAACTCGACAGTCAAGAGCATCAACGGTTCGTTGAGCACCTTGGCGCCTGTCGTGACTGATATCCGTCAAGGCATCATCGACATCAACAACCGTGTTGACCGGGTCATCGGACCCGTCAACGGCATCGGCGCTGTCCTCACCGAGGTCCGTGGATTGGTCGACAGCATCGAGGTCAACACCCGTTCCATCTGTGGAGCCGCGCCAGGCAACGGCACCCTGCTCCACACCTGCTAGACCCAGAGCAAACAGAAGTAACTGACAGAAGAAGGCGGGCCCCAAAAGGGCCCGCCTTTTCGCGTACCCCCAGCGCGCGAAAGGTCCAAGCCATCAGGAGCGGAGCAGGAGGCGGACGGGTGGCGCGCAGGAGGTGGCGGGCGGCGGGTGGTGCCAGAGCGGGAGGGCCGCCGCATTTAAGCGCGCGAAAGGTCCGAGCGATCAGGAGCGAAAGCGGAGGCGGACGGGGGGCGAGCAGGAGGTGGCGGGTGGCGCCAGAGTGGGAGGGCCCGCATTTGAGCGCGCGAAAGGTCCGAGCGATCGGGAGCGAAAGCGGAGGCGGACGGGTGGCGCAGGGTGGTGAGGGGCCCCGCCCCGGAGCGGCAGCGGAGGGGATGGGGAGGGACCCGCCCGGCGCCAGGACCCGCCGCCGGGGTCATCCCCTAAGTGCCGGTCTGCCAGCTGCTGAGGTACTCGACCTGCGCCGGGGTGAGGGTGTCGATGTCGACGCCCATGGTGTCGAGCTTGAGCCGGGAGATCTCCCGGTCGAGGTCGGGCGGCACGTCGTAGACCTTTGGCTCGAGCGTCGCCGCGTTCGCAACGGCCCACTCGGCGGAGAGGGCCTGGTTGGCGAAGCTCATGTCCATAACCGCCGCTGGGTGACCCTCGGCCGCGCCGAGGTTCACCAGCCGGCCCTCGGCGACAACGAGGATGCGACGGTCGCCACTGCCACCGGCGACGACGAACTCCTCAACCGACGGTCGCACTGCGCGCCGGCGACCACCGGCGAGGTCGGCCAAGGCGGCCAGATCGATCTCGATGTCGAAGTGACCCGAATTGGCCAGGATGGCCCCGTCCTTCATCGTCGTGAAGTGCTCGGCGCGCAAGACGTCGCGGTCACCGGTGACCGTGATGAAGATGTCGCCTTCGCGGGCTGCCTCGGCCATGGGCTCCACCCGGAAGCCGTCCATGACGGCTTCGAGTGCCCGGAGCGGATCGACCTCACACACGACAACCTGGGCACCCATGCCGCTGGCCCGGCTGGCCACACCCTTACCGCAGTAGCCGTAGCCGGCGACAACGAGCACCTTGCCCGCCAGCAAGACGTTGGTGGCCCGGATGATGCCGTCGAGAGTCGATTGGCCGGTGCCGTAACGATTGTCGAACATGTGCTTCGTGTCCGCGTCGTTGACGGCGACGATCGGGAATCGCAGCGCCCCGTCGGACTCCATGGCCCGCAGCCGGATCACGCCGGTAGTCGTCTCCTCGGTGCCCGCGATCACCTCACTCACCTGGGCGGCGCGCTCGACGTGCAGGCGCGAGACCAGGTCGCAGCCATCGTCCATGGTGATTCTCGGATGCATGTCGAGAACCGAGTCCATGTGGCTGTAATAGGTCTCGGTGTCCTCGCCCTTGCGGGCGAAGACCGCCATGTTCTCGTGCAGCGCGAGCGACGCGGCAACGTCGTCCTGGGTCGACAGGGGGTTCGACGCGCAGGCGGCGACAACCGCTCCTCCGGCCTGCAGGGCGCGCAGGAGGTTGGCCGTCTCGGTCGTGATGTGGAGGCACGCGCCGATCGTGAGTCCTTCGAGCGGACGCTCCTTGGCGAAGCGTTCCCTGATACTGGTCAGCACCGGCATGTGGGTGTCGGCCCATTCGATGCGCTGGCGGCCGAGTTCGGCCAGCGCGGGGTCGGTGATGTCATAACTCATGAGGAGAGTGCTCCTTCTGCGGAGGAATCCTGGCCTGCGGATGTGGCCAGGGCGGTCTTGATCTCGTCGATAGCCGGGACGGGCCCGGGGTCGACGCCTTGTTGCAACGCGAGGTGCGTCGAGACGAAGTCGCCGACCATCACCAAGTCGAGTAACTGAGCCAGCTCCCCGTCGCCGTCCGCTTGAACGTCACAGATGTCGGCGACGACCTCGTCAAGGACGTCGCGGGTGATTCCGAACCGGTGCATGACCTGCGGGTGCTCGAAATCGTGGCGAAGATTGACCAGGGTGAAGGCCTGGCGGGTCAAGTCGCCGTGCTGGCCCCATCCCGCGATTTCGTTGTGGCACACCTCGGGTTGCGCGTTCCAGAAGGCCGGTGCCTTGGCATTCTCGTTCATCTGTGTTTTCCACCGGTGGGCGGCGACCGCACCCAGCCCACCGCCGCCATGGATCAGCGGAATCGTGCGTCCGATACCTCGAGCGAGCACCTCGGCCTGATTGCCCGGTCGCACCAGCTCGTCGCGCCGTTTCCCGAGTTGTTCGACAGCGGCCTCGACCCAGTGGTGCGCGCCGGGAAAGAGTCCGATCTCCTCGAGAACGAGCATGGGGGGGACGGCGAGGGCACCGATGGCGGCGCGAGGTTGGGGTATCGACTCGGGGACCCGCACGACGGGAGCACCCCACGCCTCGGCGAGGTCGCCGAGTTGGCCACCGGTCGTGATCGCCACGATTTTTGCCCCTTGCAATGCCGCCTCGGTAGCCGCCTCCACTGTTTCTTCGGTGTCGCCGGAGAACGACACGGCGAAGACGAGCGAGCCTTCGCCGATGAAGGCGGGGACGTTGTAACTCTTGAAAACCATGACCGGCACCGGCATGTACGGACCGGCAGCGGAGGCCAGCACCTCGCCGGCGATGCCGCTACCACCCATCCCGATGACGACAACGTGCTCGACCTCATCGTGGTCAGGGAGGTTGCCGAAGCCCCACGACTCGCCCAGCACGGCGCCCACCTGTTCGGGAAGGGCAGCCGCGGCAGCGAGCATGCCAAGGCTGTCAAGAGAAGTCTCGGTGCTCACCTCGGTCACGGTTCGAAGGTCGGACGGATTGCCTCGACCTCGACCTTGGACATCACTCGGGCATGCTCTTCATCGGACACAGTCTCGGACTCCTCGACCAGCATGATTGGAATGTCGGCGTCGATCTTGTAACGCCGTTTCAGACGGGGGTTGTACAGCGACTGCTCATCGGCCACGTAATACAGCGGGCCCTTGTCCTCCGGACACGCAAGGATGTCGAGCAGGAAGGGATCGAGCGCCATCAGCCGGTCGCTCGGATCAGCTCGACCACCTCGGAGGTGTGGTCACGACAGGCCGCGGGCTCGGCGGCTTCGAGGTTGAGCCGTAGGAGCGGCTCAGTGTTCGACGGACGCAGGTTGAACCACCAATCGCCCATCTCGACGGTAAGCCCATCGGTGCGGTCCTCGATGGCGCCCCCTGCGGCGAACGCAGTCGCAACCCGCTCTATGGCCTCGAGGGGGTCGTCGATGGTGATGTTGATCTCGCCGGAGTCGGCGTAACGCTCGAGCGGAATTCGCAGTCGGGACAGAGGCTCCTCTGCGACCGACAGCTGCTCGAGCACGAGCAGTGCGGCGATCAGGCCCGAGTCGGCTCGATAGTTGTCCTTGAAGTAGTAGTGGCCGGAGTGCTCGCCGCCGAAGACGGCCCCGGTCTCGGCCATTACCGCCTTGATGAAGGAGTGACCGACCCGGGTGCGGATGGGTACGCCGCCGTTCTCTTTGATCACCTCCGGCACCGCCTTGGAGCAAATTAGGTTGTAGATGACGCTCGCGCCGGGATTGCGGGCCAAGAGGGCTTTCGCGACGAGTGCCGTAGTGGTCGAACCCGAAACCGGGGAGGCGGTCTCGTCGACGAGGAACACCCGGTCGGCGTCGCCGTCGAACGCCAAGCCGATGTCGGCTCCTGCCTCGAGGACCCGGGCTTGCAGCGACTTGAGATTCTCAGGCTGAATGGGATCGGCGGGGTGGTTGGGGAACGAACCGTCGAGCTCGCCGAAGAGGATCTCTATGTCGAACGGCAGACCGTCGAAGACCGAAGGGACCACGAGGCCACCCATGCCGTTCGCAGTGTCCGCCACTACCTTGAGGGGTCGCAGCACGGTGGGGTCGATGAACGTGCGCACGTGGGTGGCGTAGTCACCGAGCAGGTCGGCGGAAGTGACCGTGCCCCGCGTTTCGCTGGGAGCCGTCGCCGCTTTCCCTGCCACGACCATGGCCTTGATCTCGCCCAAGCCGGTGTCTTGGCCGACCGGACGGGCACCCGCGAGGCAGAACTTGATGCCGTTGTACTTGGCCGGGTTGTGCGAGGCGGTGAACATCGCCGCCGGCGAGTCGAGATGACCGGCTGCGAAGTACACGAGGTCGGTCGAAGCCATGCCCAGATCGATGACGTCAGCGCCGCTCGCAGTCACCCCTTCGGAGAACGCTTCCACCAGGGCAATGCCCGATTCGCGCATGTCGCGGCCGACCAGGACGCGGGGCGCACCGGCGAAACGAGCAAACGCCGACCCGACCGAGCGCGCCAGTTCGGCATCGAGCTCGTCAGGCACGATCCCCCTGATGTCATAGGCCTTGAAGACGGCGTCAGGTAACCCCACGAGAAGTCACAGTAGTGGGGCATGCGGGCGGGTCGCATACGCTGAAGTCCCCGCCCCTGGGGCCCGAGCGGCCTTTTGAGCGGAAATGTCCGGGGCTCCGTGGGAGGAATTCGCCTGCTGTCAGTTGTCATGCCCGCTCACGACGAGGAGTCGTGTCTCGCGCCAGCCGTGCGCGAGGTGGCCGACGGCTTGCGTTCCCGAGGCGTCGAATTCGAGCTTCTCGTCGTCGAGAACGGGTCGACCGACCACACCGTAGCCATCGCCGATGAGCTCGCCGCAGATATCCCCGAGGTCCGCACGTTCTCGCTGGCGGAGGCGGACTACGGGCTCGCCCTCAAGCGCGGGTTCCGGGCCGCCAGCGGCGACCTCGTGGCCATCTTCGACGTCGACTACTACGACCTCGAGTTCCTCGACGGCGCGCTGACAGCGATCGATCGTGCGGATGGTGCGGATGGTGCGGACGCACCGGCGATCGTCGTGGCCAGCAAGCGCGGTGCGGGATCGGTGGACTCCCGTGCCCTGTCGCGCCAGATCGTGACCTCGGGCTTCTCCCTCATCCTGCGTGCCGGGTTCGGCCTGCAGGTCACCGATACCCACGGCATGAAGCTGCTCCGGCGCGCGCCGCTGGCCGACCTGGCCGAGTCGTGCCGGTTCGGCACCGATCTGTTCGACACCGAGCTGATCATCCGGGCCCAGCGCGCCGGCATGAAGGTCGTCGAGATCCCGGTGAACGTGCGCGAGACCAGGCCGTCACGGTCGTCGATCGCTCGCCGTATCCCCCGTACCGTCGCCGGGTTGTTCAGGCTCCGGCTGGCCCTTTGGCAGGAGCGCTTCGGCGCCCCCTAGCGGCGCTTGCCCCTCGGAGGGGATGCATTTCGCGTCGCGCTAGAAGAACCGCCGGTGTATGGCGGTGGGCAAAGGCAGCGGGATGTCGCCGGCCGTGCCGAATGCCACCGCCGTTCCACCCCTGACGAACCAGACACCGTTCAATGGACGAAACACTGCGATGTCGGTGTCGCCGTCACCGTCGTAGTCGCCGGGAACCGGTACGTCACCCGAATTCCCCCACCCGACGCTGGTGCCGTCCTTGACGTACCAAACGCCATCGGACGGGCGAAAAATGGCGACGTCTGCGTCCCCGTCAGCGTCGTAGTCGCCGGGAACCGGGATGTCACCGGAAGTGCCCCATGAGGCAGTGATCCCGTTCTTCACGAACCAGACACCGTTCGATGGCCGGAAGACAGCGATATCGGTGTCACCGTCGCCGTCGTAGTCGCCAGGAACCGGAATGTCGCCAGAAGTGCCCCATGACGCTGTTATCCCGTCCTTCACGAACCAGACACCGTTCGACGGCCGGAAGACCGCGATGTCAGTGTCACCGTCGCCGTCGTAGTCGCCAGGAACCGGAATATCGCCAGAAGTACCCCACCCAACGGTGACACCACCCTTCACGTACCAAGCGCCGTCCGACGGTCGGAACACGGCGACGTCCACGTCCCCGTCACCGTCGTAGTCGCCGGGAACCGGCAGGTCGGTCGACGTGCCCCACCCGACCGCCGTAGCCGCGCCGCCGCTGCCGTTCACGAACCAGGTGCCACCGGCGGGACGGAAGACGCCGACGTCGGTGCGGGCGTCAGCGTCGAAATCGCCCGGAGGAGCGGCGCGCACGGAGAGGTTGGCGGTGGCGGTGATGAACGAGCCGGGCACCAGTGCGTTTGTCTCGATGTCGTGGCGCTGTTGGCGGACCCGCACTCGACAGGTCGGCGCGCACGCTTGGGTGTTGGCCACGCGGAAGGTGCCCGAGAGCGTGGCGCCGGTGAAGACACCGCTTACCGGCTGCACGTCGGGATCCGGACCGCTGTCGAAATAGCGCGTCGGGGCCACGTCGGCGTCGGGGGATGCGGCCGGCGCGCACGTCGTGAGTGCGGTATTGCAGATCTCGACAGTGAGGGGGCTTTCGCCGGGATCATCGACTGTCGTGTCGGAGCCGAAGAGAGGAGCGGCGCTCCAATTGCTTCCCGAGAGACTCACGGTGCTGCCGGGCGCGCCGCTGGTGGGGTTCAGATTCAGGGTTGGGCTCGCGGGCGTGGGGTCGAGGTGCGGCACGTCAGGGCTGTAGTTGAAGTACTTCTCGACTGTGCCCATCCCGAACTCGGTGTAGGCCACCAAGCACCGATCGAGGCCGAAGTCTGCAGTCGTCTGTTTCACGGGACAGCGAGCGTTGTCGTCGTAGTCGAAATCCTTCGCATTGAACGTCGGGTTAGCCGGGATGGTGACGTTGGTCGAGGCGATATTGCCGTTGCCGTCGGTCGGAGAAAAACTCAGCGGCGTTCCGTAGGGTGGTCCCGGCGGGATGGTGTCAGGGTCGTCGGGCCCATCCTCCAAGAAGTTGATGAGCGGGTTGAGCTGTACCACCGGCCATCCACCCTGATTGGGCCGGTGATTGGTGACCGTCACGGTGGCCGTCTCCCCGCCGTCGAGCCCGGTTTGGGGGCTCATGGCGATCGTGGCGTCGGTGTAGAAGATGGCGCCGAACTCGGGGCCGAATTCGTAACACCCCTGGCCCGGAGTGTCTTGCACGCAGTCAACCAGATCCACGGTGCCGTCACCGTCGAGGTCGGTGGTGGTGGTGCCCTGGTCGTCGGTGACGGTGATGTGGGCGTAACCGTCGTTTTGAGATGACAGGATTCCCACGCCCACAGGGGGCACGGTGGCGATGATGAGGTCGCCGTCGACCACACGAAAATCGGGCGCAGGAACGCCGCCGATGGTGACGCTCGTCGTCCCCAGAAGGCGCTCGCCGTAGATACGCACGGCGCTGCCACCCGCCGGGCGGTGGGCTGCCGGGACCGGCGCTCCTTCTGTGCCGATCGAAGGGGCGCCGTCGTGGCTGGCTAGTGCCGGGCGTTGTTCGGCAATGACAAAGGTCACCGCCAAGCACGACAGGACCAGCCCGATGCGCAGCCAGCGGCGGCCCAATCGTGACTTCTTCATCGCTCTCCCCTTGTCCCCGAAACGCGCGCACCACAGCCTATGCCCGACACCGCTACGGCGACACCGCCTTCTCCGGAAAAGTGCTTGAAGCTCTCCCTAGTACCTTTGGCGGTTCGATGCCTCAATCCCCTGAGCCCGTAGCGGGCGCTGAATCCCCTGAGCCCGTAGCGGGCGAGGTGCCGACCGTCGTCATCATCGGTGCCGGGCCGGCGGGGCTGACGGCGGCCTACGAGCTGGCTTTCCGCCATGGCATCACCTCCACGATCCTTGAGGCCGATTCAATCGTCGGCGGTATCAGTCGCACCGTCGAGCGCGACGGTTGGCGCTTCGACATCGGTGGTCACCGGTTCTTCACCAAGGTGAAGGAGGTCGAGGCCTTCTGGCACGAGATCCTCGACGAGGACGACTTCATGCTGCGCCCCCGCATGAGTCGCATCTACTACGAGGGCAAGTACTACGACTACCCACTGAAGGCCTCGAACGCGCTGAAGAATCTCGGCATCTGGGAGGCCTTCCTCTGCGTGATGTCGTACGTCTGGGCGCGCATTCACCCGCCGAAGGACCAGACGACGCTGGAAGGCTGGATCGCGGCGCGCTTCGGATGGCGCCTCTACAAGCACTTCTTCAAGACGTACAACGAGAAGCTGTGGGGCGTGCCGACCAACAAAATGCCGGCCGACTTCGCCGCCCAGCGCATCAAGAACCTGTCGCTGTCGAAGGCGGTCATGAACGCGCTGCTTCCGAAGCGCAACCAGAAGGAGATCACTTCCCTCATCGAGGAGTTCCAGTATCCCAAGTATGGGCCCGGAATGATGTGGGAGAAGTGCCGTGACCTCGTCGTGGCCAAGGGTTGCACGGTCGAGATGAAGACCCGGGTCGTCGGCATCCGTCACCAGGACGGTAAGGCCGTGTCGGTCACAGCCGAGTCGGTCGACGGCACCCGCACCGAGTACCCGTGCGACCACGTCATTTCGTCTATGCCGATATCGCAACTGTTGAAGGCCATGGACCCGCCAGCAGCCGACGCCGCGTTCAAGGCCGCCGACGATCTCCGCTACCGCGATTTCCTCACCGTGGCCCTGGTGGTGCCGGCCAGGTACAGCTTTCCCGACAACTGGATCTACGTGCACTCCAAAGAGGTGCAGGTCGGCCGCATCCAGAACTTCGGCTCCTGGTCGCCCTACCTCGTCAAGGAGGGGCGCACCTGCCTCGGGCTGGAGTTCTTCGTCTTCGAGAACGACGAAACCTGGAACAAGCCCGACGAGGAACTTGTCGAGCAAGGTAAGCGGGAGCTCAAGATCCTCAACCTGGTCGACCCGGCAATGGTCGAAGCCGGCTACGTCGTGCGCATGCCGAAGGCGTACCCCTTCTACGACGAGAACTACAAGGCCAACGTGGCCCGCATCGTCGAGTGGCTCGACGACTGCGCGCCGAACGTTCACCCCGTCGGACGCAACGGCATGCACCGCTACAACAACCAGGACCACTCGATGTTCACGGCCATGCTCACGGCCGAGAACATCGCCCTCGGCACAAAGCACGACGTATGGAACGTAAACGTCGAAGAGGAGTACCACGAGGAGTCCTCCGACGACGAGGAGGCCTCACAGCTGCGCACCAGAGGCACCGGCCGGGACGCGCCGGTCATCTCCCGCGAGTTGTACGACGACGACCACCCCGTCCACAAACCCGTCACCTGACCTGAACCCCTCGGGGGGCCTAGGGCTGGTAGCGGACTAATCCCGCCTTTTCGAAGTACCTGGTGCTGAGCTTCACCGGGCGGCTGATCGCCGGACGGAGGGTCTCCATGTCCGACAGCAGGGCCTGGCATTTGGCCTTGTAGGTGCGGTAGCCCGGGGCCCAGACGACCCAGACGTCGTGATCGGGCCCGGCGCGCTCGACGAGCATCTGGGCGAAGGTGAGCGGCTTCCCCGCCTTGTTGCGATCGACATAGCCGACCCAGTCGACCCGCGCCGGCGGTAGCGCGCCGGGGAATGTCAACTGCACGAGGCCGTTGTCGGGTAGCAGCCTGCTCACCGACGGTCCGAGCTGGTCGGGGCAGTAGGCAACGACATCGCCAGGCTGGGCCTGGGCCGCCAGCACCTTGGCGACCTTCGGCGCGGCGGTGCGCTCGCCGAACGCCTCCGGAGTGATGGCCACCAAGCCGAGCACCACGCAGATGGCGATCACGCCGTTCCGTATCCGATTGTTGGCCAGCACCCCGGTGCCCATGGCAACCAGCAGCAGGATGAGGGGAAAGATCACCGCCGTATAACGGGCCGCGTACGCAGAGCGGGTCACGATCGAGGCGAGGATGGCGAGCGCCAGCGCGCCGAAGGCCAACTCGGCAATGAGCCGGGCAGGCTGACGACCGTGAAGGTCGAACTCGACCAGCCGCCTGTCGACGGCGCGCCCGAAGACGGCGAGGCCGATGAGTCCGTAGAAGGCGAGACCGAGCGGTGTGCCGTAGTCGCCGTTGCCATCGACGAACTGGAAGACGGTGTCGAACACCCACCGAGGCGTTGCTGCCGCGCCCCACGGCGTGCCGGTGTGACCGACCTGATAGAGAAACGACGGAACCCACGGCAGGAACAGCAAGCCGCCGGCCACCATGGCAACGAGGGCGCGCCGGGCCCCCTCACACTCCGGCCCGCGCCCGCGCAGAGCGCGCCAGGCCAGCCATCCCGCGGTCACCGCTATCAAATAGAACGACCAGTAGTGGGTGAGCATCATCGCCCCGGTCGTGAGCGCCAGCAGCACCGACCTCGACCACGCCTGCCGCTCAGAGGGGCGCTCGGGCCCTGACGACTGGCGCAAGAGGTCGCTCAGGGTCAGGAAGCCCAACAGCGCAAGCACTGTCATAAGCGAGTACATCCGCGCCTCTGTCGCCTGGCGTATTGCAAACGGCGAGGCCGCGAGAAGCAGGACCGCCGCCCACGCCACCCGGCGTCCACCCAAGCGCCGGCCGGCGACCCAGATCAGAGGAACGGCTGCGACCGAGAACAAGCCCGACAAGGCTCTGACCGCGAACTCGCCACTGCCGAAGACGGCCATCCACCCATGCAGCAGGAAGTAGTACAGCGGCGGGGCGCCATCGTGGCGAAGGGCCGCCGGAATCTCGTCGAGCGGCAGGCCGGCGATGTTCACCGAGAGTGCCTCGTCGAGCCAAAGATGCGACAAGGCCAGGAATCGGAGGGCGCCGGCAACGACGAACGTGACCGCTATGCCCGCGCCGAGCCAGTACGCCTTGCGGGACGGGCGAGTCGTCTTGGCCTCGGGTTCCGCCACCGGGCTGTCTGGCCGAATGCGCTCGTCCGCCGGAGTGGTCAGTGTCGCTCTCCGGCGTCGGGTATCGGCACGGGCCGACTTCGTCGGCCGGGGAGCAGCTCGAACTCCTCGTCGAGGACAGTTCCTCCGTCACCGTCACCGTCGGCGTCGCCGTCGGCGGAGTCGGGTCCACCGGCGGGATGGTCAGCCACCGGCTCGTCGGCAAACGACACCGGCCGCCGGGAGACCACAATCGCCCCGCCGATGCCGATGAACGTAAGGATCCAGCCGGCGATGTCGACGGGCGTATAGCCGTAGTGCAGGGAGACGTGTTTCGAGGTTGGAATGACGACCATGAGGTTCGGGGTCACCCGGTACGGCCCCTTCCCTCCCGAAACCTGCCAGTTCGGAAAGTACGAGGCCTTCACCAGCACCGGCGAACCAATCCGATCGACATCGAAAGAGATCGAGCTGTCGTCAGCATGAATCTTGCTGACCGTCGCCGGAACGACCGGGCGGCGGGGCGCCCTGTCGATGGTGACTCCGGACCCCTTCGTCTTCGTTGTCGTCGGCTGAGTTCGAACCTTGACGCGAGGCCACTCCTTTGGTCCTTTACCCGCGAGGAGTACGTCGTGACTGTCGAAGTCCATCCACCAGTCGACCGATGCCTCGAGCCAGTCGGTGCCGCCGTGGGGTCCAGTCATCACCGCCGGAGCAAAGCTCAAGGGCTGCACGAGCTCCGAACCCTTGATCTCGTAGACGTGCCACTTGCCGGTCGACGCCACCTCGGTGAGATCGGCGTTGGCCCGCGCCTGCGCAATGACTTCCGGCGAGAACGCGAGGTAATACCGGGCACCGAGAAGCTGGAGGTGCTTGACGCCGTCCTTGACGCTGAGCCCCCGGTAGGGCAGGTCACGTTGGGGGTTCGAGGGAGCTTTAGACAGCTCGCCGGCACTCAGGAAGTGATAGGGCACGGTCGCCGACGACTCGAAGTACAGCCCCTCCATGGATCCGATGCATTCGTCGGTCCAGTAGGGCAACAGCATGAGGGCGAGTGGCGTGCCGAAACGGTCGAGGCCCGACTCGTACTCCCAATGGGCCCGCCCACACCCCTTCTCACGCCCCACGCGAGCCATCGTGTCGATGATGCCGCGGTACTCCGGATATCCCGTCTTGCGCTCGTAGCCCGAATAGTTCCACCTCGCCCAAGACGGTAAAAAGTTCGTGTCGCTCGTCGTGAGCGGTTCGAACGGCTTTCGCATGAGTTCGAGGGGCGCGCCGATGGCAAACCAAGCCACCAAAGCAGCGAGCACCGGGACGGCGACCTCGGCCCAGCGGAACTGCCCGTCGCTCACCGCGGCGGCCCGTTTCGTGAGTATCCAGACCGCGATTTCCACGAGCGCGATTGCGGCCAGCAGGAACAGACAGAGATGGAAGAGGGAGCTGACGCGGTCGTCCATCGAGCGCCCGAGGTCGACAATGGAGAGGGTGGCCAGACCCGATAGGAGGGCGACGAGCGCCAGCGCGCCGGCAGCGGCTCGCCGGAAGCTCGACGCAGCTAATGCGCCGGCAAGGGCGATGAGAAGGACCCACCGCCAGTCGGGCAAGCCGACGAAAGACGGGATCACGTGGAGGGGCAGGCCCACGATGATCCAGGCCAGAAGGGCAGCAACAACCGGCGTGAGAAGCAGGATGGCCCGTGGAGCGCGCGCCGGGGCGGTCTCGGACTCCTCCACCCGCACCATGTCCTGCGCCTCCACCACGTCCTCCGCCTCCTCGGCGCCAATCGGCGACCGTCTCACCAGCGCGGCGAGCGCGCCGCCGATCTCGGCGACACCGACGCCGGCCAGGAGATAGAGGCAGAGGTACCAGAACGGAAGCGCCCGGGCGTTCCAGAGCCGGGATTCCGGCGCGAACACGAAGACGAACCCGGCCAGGACGGCCATTCCGATGAGGGCAAGACCGGTGCGACGGCGGAAGACGATGGAGAAGACGGCACCGACCGCTGCCAACAGGACAACCCAAAGGATCCCTGCCGGAAACAGGTTGTCCATGTAGTGGGTGATCTTTTCCCAACCCATGTTGTTGGCGTAGGAGCGGAAGCGGAAGAGGAAGGGCAACGTCCAGAAGGCAGCCAGACACGCGCCGATGACAAAGGTGCTGCCGAGGTAGACGGCGCGCTTGCGGCCCGACTGGATGAGGAACAGGACGCACGCGCCCGCGACGGCGAAGATCGTCGGCAGAATGTGGCAGATGCCGGTAAGGGCCAGCAGGATGGCGGCGAGCGCCCGGTGGCGCCCGGTTCGCAGGCCCCGGGCCACCACCCCGAGAAAGACGAGCGCGAGCGACAGGCTGATGGAGAAGGCGAACTCGCCGGCCAGCGCCGAAGCGATGTTCCCGCCGTAGATGGTGTTGCTCCATGCCCCGGTCGCTTTGTCGTAGAAGCCGTAATAGAAGAGGAAGGGGACGGCGGCGACGGCCAGCACCGGAGGGCCGGGGAACTTCATCCCCGAGAGCCGCCCGAAGACATAGGCGGCGACCGGCAGCGACAGCAGCCCGAGCACGGAGACGATCTTGAAGGCGATCCCGTACGGGAGGATGTACGCCAACAGAGCGATTAGCAGGGCGGGCAGAGGGAAGTAGAAGGTGTAGGCGGGAAAGCCCGAGTACCACGCCGGCGCCCAACCGGTGATGCGACCCTGCGGCAGCAGGTGCTGCTGGAGGAAGTTGGGCCCCCAGACATGCGCTCCCGTGTCACCGCCCGCCGGAGTCGTGTTCGCGAATATCAGCGACGGCGAGAGCTGGAAGAAGACGAACAGCACGGCTGCGACCACGACACCGACCGTGATGAGGGTCTCCAGCGATGGCCGACGCAGCCGTGACATATCGACCATGTTGGCATCTGGGCTCCTGGACCGAATGTCACTCGGCGACCCGGAGCCTTCTGCGGGATCTAGCGGGCCAGGCTCAAGACCTGCCCAAGGGGAACCTGCTCGCCCTCGCGGTCCCAGAAGCGGCTGTCACATTCAGCGCACGAGTGCATGGTCAGGTGGTTCTCGTGAAGCGTCAGGCGGATCTCGACGAGGTTCGCGCCGCGGCACTTGGGACACGTCATTTTCGGACTCCCTTTCGGTCTTTGCCCTCCCAGGCTCTCTACCTATCGGCGCAAATCCGCCGCGACTTGAGGAATTACTTCGCGCTCAGCAAGACAACCACCGTGTACAGATTGAAGGTGAAGTGGGCAACCATCGGCGCGCCGAGGCGTCCGGTGCGCACGGCCAGGATGGCGAACACCACGCCGACAGCCGCCAAGCTGATCATGGCCAGGGCCAAGGCATCGCCGGGTAGGTCCTGCAGGTGGGCCAGGCCGAACAGCGCGCCGGAGAGACAGATGGCCCACAGGGGCCCCAGCCGGCGCTGGATCGACCGCAACACCAGGCCACGGAAGAACAGCTCCTCGACGATGGGCGCGCCGATGACAACGAAGGTGATGAAGATGCCGAGGCCGACGAGTCCCACTCCATCGGCGTCCTGCACGAGTTGCTTGGTGGGCCCCGAGACGTCGGGCCGGCCCAGGACGGGCTGTAGCACCAGGGCGATGAGCCGCACCAACACGACCTGACAGAACAGCCCCGCGAGAACACCGGGAAGGATGTCCATGCTCCGAATCGAGAATCCGAAGTCAATCGCCAGGCTGCGCGCGCCCTTCAGCCGGCTGGCCAGTATCGCGGCACCGGCGAGACCGACCCACAGTCCAAGCTGGCCCACGGCTCGTCCGCTGAGCGAGAGCTCCTTTTGACCGGTCGCATCGAGCCAGATCCCGGCTGCGATGCTCGACAAGACGATTCCGACCAGGATTCCGGCTAGGGCGTCACCGAGTCCCCACCGCGGCGGGCGCGCCGGCGCGGCCTCACTTGGCTCGACCGGCTCCGTAGGCTCGCTCAGACGGCGACTGAAGCCGACAGCTCGGGCTGGTCGGGGAGAGTGCGCCGATCCTGGCCCGACCACCCGACCGGCACGCTCAAGCGGTCGGCGTGATGGGTGCAAAGGTCGATCGTGGCCGGCTCGGGATCAGTCAGATCGTCGAGCCAGACCCTGCGATTCGTGTACTGAAAGGTAAGTGAGGCGCTGGCTTCCTGCCCACACCCTGGGCGCCCACAAAGCCGACGACGATCCATATCTAAGAAGGTAGCGACCCGGCGCGCGCAGGACGCGGATGCCGGTCCAACCGCAGTGGGCTTCAGTGCGGCGCGGTGGCAACCACCCGCATGACTCATGGCGGTAGGCCTGGCGGAGGCTTCAGGGGCGGCTTGAGGAGGCCGGCCCTGCGGTCGCGCTCGGTCTTCTCCTGGTGGTGGACCCAGCACCTGGGTTTGAGGTTGCTGAACGACGTGGGGCCGTGGTGGGCAACGGGATCGAGGTGATCCATCTCGAGGCCGGCTTGGCGGCCGCAACCGGGCTCGACGCAGACCAGGCCTTCGAAGGTCGGCGGACTGCCCAGCTCCAACGCTGTGCGCAACTCGGCGCTGATGTGACGTCCGAGATGGGCCACGGTGTCGACCTTCACGCCGTCATGGAGCACAACCTTGAGGAAGCCGTCTCTGCTCAGCTCCTTGGCCACGTCCACCGGGATTGGCCCGCTGCCGATGATGGCGGAGATCTCCTCGCCCTCGGTGTGCCCTCGCCGCCAGGCCCGGAGGTCACAGACGAGGTTCACATCGGCGCGGGTGGCATGGCCCTTGCCCTCGCCGCCGATCATCTTGGCCAAGGCATCGGCGGCATGCGCTGCGTAGGGGTCGGTGCTCCCGGCGCGCCGGGCCTCGCGACGGACCCGTCCGGTCTCTGCTTCCAGGCGGTTCACGAACGGGACGCCGACCTCGGGCATCATCGCTGCGTTGATGCGCACCATGCCCAGCTCGTCAGTCCAGTGCTGCACCGCCCGCGCCGCCCGCTGACGGGCATAGAGCCGGTCGACGTCGACGGCGCCCAGACGAAGGCTGCGCGCCTTGTCGCGCAGACTCTTGATGTCGCAGCTCGTGGCCACGGCCACCAATTCGGCCTCAGATCCGGGACAGGCCGACTCGGTGCGAGTGATCT
>DATLEI010000119.1:0-6449 GCA_035525375.1 Acidimicrobiales bacterium | reverse complement strand
TCAGAGCGTCCAGTTCGGATTCGCAGAGCGCCTGCGCATGCAGGGTGTGGGGAACCTCATCGTGTGGACGGTGTTGCTCATGGGTGTCGCGCTGCTGGTGCTGCGCCGGTGGCGGCCACCATTCGGCAGCTTCACGATTCTCTTCGGCGTCACGGCCGCGGCGACGAACGCAGTGTGGGACTTCGACCAGGGATGGACCATCGTTGCCGGTGTCATCGGGGGCCTCGTGGCGGACGCGCTGGTCCGGCGCCTCGATCCACGCCCCAGCCGCCTCCTCCAGTACCGGGTGTTCTCGGCGGTGGCTCCGTGCGCCTTATGGGCCGCCTACTTCCTGACGATCTCCGTCGCCTACGGGATCGGTTGGTCGACGCCGATGTGGACCGGCTCGGTCACCTTCGCCGTGCCCATCGGCCTGCTCATCAGTGCGCTCCTCGTTCCGATGTCGATCCCCGTCCCGACAGATGTCGTCGAAAACCAGCAGCACCGCCCTGAAATCCAGCCAGCCGGCAGAGGGACCCGCCGCGATCTCGAAGGGATGGCCACATGAGCTCGTTGACCAAGAAAGAGATCAACGAGCTCGACCCGTACAGCTTCCTCGCCGTCCTGGGGAAGAAGGTCGTGCGTCCGGGCGGCCACCTCTCCACGGAGCAGCTGTTCGAGATGGCCGAGATCAAGCCCGATCACCACGTGCTGGAGGTCGGCTGCGGCGTCGGTGCGACCGCAATCGAGATGGTGCAGCGCTTCGGATGTCAGGTGACGGCCATCGACCACTCAAAGCTGATGCTGCAGAAGGCGGAGGAGCTCACCAGCGCCGCTGGCCTCAGCGATCGAATTTCGTATCAGGAGGCCGACATGTGCGGGCTTCCGTACGAGGACAACCTCTTCGACGTGGTGGTCATCGAGGCAGTGACGATGTTCTGTCCCCGCATCGAGGCCATCAGCGAGTGCACGCGCGTCCTGAAGCCGGGCGGGCAGCTGCTCGACCAGGAGTTCGCCTGGCGTGAGGCGCCGGATGAGCGTGCGCTCGATATTCTCCGTCAGCCGAAGATGTGCCCGGGCATCAACTTCGACGACGTCAAGGAGTGGCAGTCCGTGTACACCTTCGCGGGGCTGACGGACGTCGAGACGAAGACCGGGCCGTTTGCGCTGATGCACCCGAAGGTGTTCGTCAAGGACGAGGGCTGGGCCAACTCTGTTCGGATAGTGGGCAGGGTTTTCTCGCGCCCTGCGTATCTGAGCAAGACGGTCTGGCTGATGCGCAACATCATCAAGATCATGCCGTCCTTGGGTTACATCGTGGTCAGCGCCCGCAAACCCGCCCTCGTGCCGAGCCAGAGTTGATGAGTTCTCGGATCCACCGCTCAACGCGGTGTGTGCCACCCGCGCTCAGGCGCTTCTGTACGAAGAAAGGGGCGACCCTGAAGGTCACGTTTCATGGTGTGCGGGGCTCTTGTCCCGGCTCGTCTCGAGAGTCGCATCGTTACGGGGGGCACACCTCATCCGTGGTCGTTGCGGCCAACGGACAGGCACCCCTCCTTCTCGATCTCGGGACGGGGATCTCCTCGATCGCCTCTGTCGGCGCCTACGCAAAGCCCGGGGAGGGATTTCGGGGCACGGCGCTTGTGACCCACCTCCACTACGACCACGTCCTTGGCCTGCCGTTCTTCACGCCCGTCAATCACCCCGACGCCCGGCTCGATGTCTTTGGACCGCGTCAGCCTGACGGCTCGCTCGCTGACGCCTTCGCGGCGCTCGTGCGACCGCCGTATTTTCCGATCCACCTGGGAGACCTCAGAGGCGACATCTGCTTCCGGGACCTGTCAGCGGAAAGTTTCTCCGTGGGCTCCTTCCGGGTGACATCGCGCCTGGTCCCCCACGTGGGCCCGACACTAGGGTACCGAATCGAGTTCGACGGCAAGGTTCTCTGCTACATCAGCGACCATCAGGCGCCTCCCGACCTCCACAGCATTGCCGACGTGGTGCTCGAGCTATGTGACGGAGCGGACCTCCTGATCCACGACGCCCAGTACACCGTCTCCGAGTTTCGCGCCAAGCCCGACTGGGGTCATTCGACCGCCGGGTATGCGCTCCACGTGGCCCGTGAGGCGGGTGTGAAGCGCCTGTGCCTCTACCACCACGATCCGTCACACATCGACGATGACATCGACCGGATGCTTGAAGCGGTGCGTTCGCCAGCGGACGCCGCAGGCATCGCCGTGGTCGCTGCGGCCGAGAATCTGGCCGTCACGCTTTAAAGAGTGAAGATCCATTCAATCAAAGGGGGAAGGCGTGAGCCAGCAATCGGAAACGAAGATGAGTGGTCCTCGAGCCACGAGCGGGGTACTGCTGCTCGCAGACATCTCGGGCTACACCGGGTTCCTGCAGGCGGTGGCAACAGCACATGGTGCGGAGATGGCGACGATGCCAGAACTCCCTGCTGCCTACCCGCTCATGACCACCCTGCTTGACGGTATCGTCACTCGACTCGTACCACCGTTCCGGTTGTCGAAGCTCGAGGGGGACGCGGTCTTCGCGTATGCGCCTGATGACGATTTCGAGTACCGCGGCGACTCGGTTGTCGAGGTCATGAGGCAGTGTTATTCCGCATTTCAGGAGCGCCGCGACGAAGCCGTGAAGCTCATGTTCTGCGACTGCGCCGCCTGCCATGGCCTTCAGAGCCTTGAACTCAAGTTCGTCCTGCACTGGGGAAACTACGTCGTGCAGGCGATCGCGGGTCACGAGGAGCTCCTGGGTCCCGACGTGACCATGGCGCACAAATTGCTCAAAAACAACGTCTCGGGCGTCGTGGGCTGCTCGGCCTACGTGCTGGTCACGCAGTCTGCAACCCAGCAGCTCCAGGTTCCGCAGCAGGACTCGGTGGCCCACACCGAGACCTTCGCTCACTACTCGCCCATCGAGGCCAACATCTTCACGCTCTCATGAGAGGGGCGCTCCCGCACAGAGGCTAGACCCCGTCGACGATTGGCACGACCCTGGGACGCCCTCAGGGTCTTCACCGATGGACGGTGCCCCGACGGACCGGCAGGCTGTCGACGCGAAGGGGGGCGAAAAGACCGATGGCCTTGGATTCACAACTGCGTGACGCGCGCCGCAAGCGATGAGCGTTCGCGCACCCGAAGCCCGGTTCGAGACGCCACCGTCAACCGGTAAGAAGGCATCGAAGGGGGCGCCGAACCTGCTGGGGGGAGCGTTGTTCCCCCCGTTTCTCCTCTTTCTCGCCGCGCTGCTGGTGTTCAGCGGACTTGTCGCGCTCAGCATCGGCGCCGTCAGCATTCCGCTTGCGCAGGTGTGGCAGATCGTCCTCCGGCACCTCACGCCCGGAGGCGAGAAATCCACACTCGTGCAGGACCGGATCATCTGGACGTTCCGGGCGCCCCGCGTCGTCCTGGCCATGGTCGCCGGTGCCGGGCTGAGTGTGGCCGGCACCGCGCTGCAGGCGCTGGTCCGTAATCCCCTTGCCGACTCCTACATCCTCGGTGTCAACCAGGGCGCCTCACTCGGCGCGGTAGCGGTGCTCGTTCTCGGGTCAAGCGCGCTCGGCGGGATCGGTTTGTCGACTGCTGCGTTCATTGGCGCGATGGTCGCCCTCGCTCTCGTCTTCCTTTTGGGCCAACGCAGCGGCCGATCCAACCCCACCCGGCTGATCTTGGCCGGCGTGGCCATCGGTCATCTTCTGTCTGCCGCCACCAGCTACCTGGTGATCCACGCGAATACGCAGGCCCTGGCCGGCGTGCTGTTCTGGCTCCTCGGCAGTTTCGCCGGCGCCAAGTGGAGCCAGCTCCCCATTCCCACCGCCGTCGTGCTGGCCACGACCGGCTGGTTGATCCTCCAGCGCCGTGGCCTCAACGCGCTGCTCATGGGCGACGAGTCCGCGTCTGCGCTTGGTGTGAATCTCTACCGTTTCCGGGTGAGGCTCCTGGTTGCGTGCGCGCTCGTCAGCGGGACGATCATCTCGGTCGCAGGGTCGATCGGCTTCGTCGGCCTGATGATTCCCCACATCGCCAGGATGCTCGTGGGCGCCGACCATCGACGGGTCCTGCCGGTGGCCGCTCTCCTCGGTGCCTCGTACCTCGTCTGGGTGGACCTGGCGGCCAGGACGCTCGAACGGCCGTCAGAGCTGCCGATCGGGATTTTCACCGCCCTCTTGGGTGCGCCGTTCTTCTTGTGGTTGATGAGGCGTCGCGACTGTCAGGGCGTCGCAGTCTGATGCGTGTCCATCTGGAAGGGGTCCAGGTCCGAATCGACAGCGCCACCATCGTCGAGGACATCGACCTGGTCGCAGAGCCGGGACAGATGCTCGGGCTTGTCGGCCCCAATGGGAGCGGCAAGTCGACCATCCTGCGCTCGATCTATCGGTCAATCCGTCCATCGATGGGTGTCGTGCACCTAGACGACGACGATGTCTGGCGCCTGTCGGCCAAAGAGTCGGCGCAACGCTCTGCAGTGGTCGCGCAGGAAGCGCCTGCTGAGTTCGATCTCACCGTCACCGAAGTCGTGGCCATGGGGCGCACCCCGCACAAGCGCATCCTCGAGCGTGACTCCCTCGAGGACGCGCGAATCGTGGCCGACGGGCTGGCCAGAGTCGAGATGGCCGAGTTCTCCCATCGCTCCTTCGCCACCTTGAGCGGGGGAGAGAAGCAGCGAGTCCTCGTCGCTCGTGCACTCGCCCAGCAAAGCCGCGTGCTCATCCTCGACGAGGCTACGAACCACCTCGACATACATGCCCAGCTCGGACTCATGGAGTTGGTGCACGGGCTCGGCGTCACTGTGATCGCCGCTCTCCACGACCTGAACCTGGCCGCCTCCTACTGCGACGCCGTCTGCCTCGTGAACCGGGGCGCCGTTGTCGCCGTCGGCTCCGTCAGCGAGGTGATGACCCCGGAACGCCTGGCCGAGGTCTTCGGCGTCAGGGCCCATTGCGGCGTACACCCCATCACCGGACGGCCCCTGCTCACCTTCGGGCCGCTTGAGCAGTCACCCTCGCTCATCCCGACCAACTCTCATACCCCCGATCACCGTCTTTTGACGACAAAGGAGCGCTCTCGATGAGACGCAATTTCACCGCACGCCGCCTAGCTCCGGCTCTTGGCATCCTCGCCATGGTGGCCGGCGCCTGCGGCTCGGACACGCCCACCGCAACGCCGACAAACCAGACGGCGCCGGCGACTCCCGCCGCGAGCTACCCGAGGACGGTCACGGCATGTGGCAAGCCGGTCACCATCGCCAAGGCGCCCCAGCGAGTCGTGGTGGACAACACCGCCGTTGCCGAAATCGTTATCGCCCTCGGGGCCGGCGACCGCATCATGAGCCAGTTCATCGACCCGGACACCATCGACGCCCTGCCCGAATACAAGGATAAGACCTCGAAGATACCGAGCCTGGGCGGCGCAACGAGCTCGGACCACTCGGTGTCGAAGGAAGTGCTCCTCTCGGCCCTGCCGGATCTCGTCATCCCCTCGTTCCCGAAGGCCATCGACACGGACAAGACGGTCAGCACCGCTGACCTCGCCTCGATCGCCGCAGTGCCGGTACAACTCAGCTACGGCTGCCCCGGCGCCGTGGCGGGACTGAAGATCGACGACCAGCTCAATGACATCCTTCTCCTCGGAGAGGTGTTCGGCGCCGAGGCCAAGGCCAAGCAGATCGTCGACGGGATGCGGGGCCAGCTCGCGGACGTGCAACGCCGAGTTGGGAATCTGCCCAAGCCGCCCGTCGCCAGCTTCTGGGTCTCTGGCGGGAAAATCAGCCCCTTCGGCGGTGGAATCCCGGAGGAGATCGTTCGTCTCGCCGGCGGCACCAACGTCTGGAGCGGTGCACAGCCCCCGACCCAACAAGCCATCATCAATATCAGCGACGAGGCCTTCGCCTCCAAGCCGGTGGACGCCTACATCATCACCAACCTCTCCGGCATCCAGAAGGGCGCGATCTCCCCTGACGTCGCCTTCGACACGGTCGCCAAGCTCCACCCCTCGATGCCGGCGTCGGTGAACAAGAAGTACGTCGTCGTGAGCGGGCATGCCCAGCAACCGAGCCTCGTCGCCATCAAGGCGGTCGTCGACGTGGCCAGGACGATCCACCCGGAGGCGTTCTAGCAATGACCAAGACCATCGGAATCCTCCTGTTCGACGGAGTCCAGGAACTCGACGCCATCGGGCCGTTCGAAGTCCTCGGTGGCTGGACCCGGATGCATCCCGACGACGGCTGGCGCACGACGACGGTGGGTCGGTCGGGCGACGGGCCGGTCCGAGGCGGGGGCGGCCTGGTGATGACCCCACAGGTCTCGCTGGAGGCCGTCGGCCATATCGACCTCCTCGTCTACCCGGGCGGCCGTGGTGCACGCGAGGCTGTCGACGACATCGCCCACCTGGACTGGGTGCGCGACCAAGCGGGAGACGACCAGATCACGACCAGCGTCTGCACGGGGGCGC
>DATLEI010000113.1:0-7822 GCA_035525375.1 Acidimicrobiales bacterium | reverse complement strand
CCGGTGCTCGAGGAGTCAAGGCTGTCGACGGCGATCCGGTATTCCGTGCCGCCCGTCGCGAGGAAGACGACCCTGCTCCCGCTGCCGCAGGAGTCGTCGTCGGAACCGACTTCGGTCAGGTCGTCGACGGCGACACCCTCGTAGACGGCGAGCACGGTGTCGAAGTTGCTGCCGCACGTTTCGAACGTGGCGTCCCCGTCCTCGGGAGCGGTCCACTTGTACCAAATCGATGCCCCGCCCACCGCCATCGCGTGATCGGGCTCGTTGGGCTGCTTGCTGGCGCCGACGTTGGAACCGCTGACCGAGCCCGACGTGCCGGTGAGTGCCTGGGCTTGGCCGAATAGGTCATTTCCGGGCGCCACCAGCTTCTGCCAGGCCAGGGTGAATGTCCCCGTTTGGGTGGCGTCATAGCCGTCAACAACGATTCGGTACTGGGTGCCGGAAACGGCGCTGAAAGTCACGATGCTGCCCCCGAAGCCTCCACAGCCGTCGTCGTCCGATGCAATCTCATTCAGGGTGCTGACGGTGCCCCCCGTGTAGATCGCGAGCACCGTGTCGAGAGACGGGCTGGCAGTGCAGGTGTTGAACGTATAGGCGCCACTGCTCGGAGGCGTCCATCGGTACCAGACCGAGCGACCGCCCGGAGCGCCAGCGTGATCCGGCTCCCCTCCCTGCTGCGTGGCATCCACAGTAGTGCCGTTCACCGTTCCGGATTCGCCCGTGAGTACCGGAACTCCGGGTGCGCCGAAATTGTCATTTGCCGGGGCGACGGCGAAGGCAGGGGTCTGCCCAACACCGATCAACACCGCCGACAGCACGATTCCGATGAGTAGCGAACGACGTAGGGGTACAAGAGATGACATTTACGCAGCATGGCGCACGAAATCGGCGTGAACATCGGTCATCTGGCCCATATTTCGCCCTTGCCGGGTTCGTATGTCAGCGGTAGGACCGAGCCTGGAGCTCGTAGAGCTCGGCGTAGAGGCCCCCCGCCGCCATAAGTTCGTCGTGGCTGCCGGTTCCGACGATTCGGCCACCGTCGATCACGACGATCAGATCGGCCATCCGCACGGTTGAGAAACGGTGCGACACCAGGAGGGTGATAGCGCCGTTCCGGGCCGCCAACGTGGAGGCGGCCGCCGCGTAGCGGGCGAAGAGGGTGTGCTCGGTCTCGGAGTCGAGGGCAGCGGTAGGTTCGTCGAGCACGAGCAGGAGCGGCGCCGGGCGCATCATGGCCCGGGCCAGGGCCAGCTTCTGCCACTGGCCTCCGGAGAGCTCGACCCCGGCGTCGAAACTGGCGCCGAGCTGCGTCTCCATCGCCTCGGGCAGAGCCGTGACGACGTCCGCAGATGCGGCCCGCTCCAGGGCAGTCGCTATCGCTTCGTCGTCGTCCACGAAATGGATATCTCCGATTCCGATCGTCTGCCCGGCGCGCAATTCGAAGCGGGTGAAGTCTTGGAAGCCGGCGCTCATCCGTTCCCGCCATTCGCCGATGTCGATACGACCCAACTCGGTACCGTCGACGGTGATGACACCTTCGGAGGGCTCGTAGAAACGACACAGCAGCTTGACGAGGGTCGACTTTCCAGCGCCGTTGTCACCCACGACGGCGACGGTGGCACCCGCGGGAAGAAAGAGATCGAACTGGGCCAATACGTCGACTGTCGTCCCGGGGTAGCGGAAGGCGACCCTTTGGAGGTCGATTCCCCGGGTCAGGCGGTCCGGTGCCGGCGCGGGGGCCTCGGCCGCGGCGCGCCGGCTCCGGGCGTAGTCGCTCAGCCACAGGTAACGCCCGGCGACCTTCACGGTGCGAACAGTCTGGGAAACGGTGCCCACGGCCGCGCTGACCTGACCGTTGACCTGCGCCACCAGGGCCAAGGCCAATACGACGTCGCCGACACTCGCCCCACCACTGACGGCCTCGTCCACGACCAGGGCGATGGCCGCGGCATAGCCGGCGCTGAATACAAGCCAGCTCACGGCCTCCCACGCCAGCCCCCGCACCAACGCCCGATCGCGGGACCGGTCGACCTCCGTCCAGTCGGAGCGGTGGCGGTTGAGCAGCTCAGATCCGGCGCCAAAGATCCGCAGCTCCTTGCCTGCGGCCGGCGATGTCGTGAGTTCGAAGAGCTGCCTCGCCCGGCGGGCCTGGTCGGCGGTTGTATCCAACGCGCCCTGACGGATCCGCTCTGCGCGCGCGCCGGCCCACAGGGAAGGCACTGCGAATAACGGCACGGCGAGAAGCAGCGGGTTCACCGAGGCGAGCAACACCCCGGTGAGGATCACCTGAACCACGAGGGCCAGGGCGCCGGCGGTGTGGATACCTGCGAAGCCGAGCACGTCCATCTCTTCGCGGAGGACTTCCACGCGGTCGAGGTACTCCGGGCGCTCGTGGTGCTCGACGGTCGGGATTCCACCGACGAGGGCGATGATGCGGCGGTCGAGGTAGAGGGCCGTGTTCTCCTTTAGAGGAAACAGCATGCGGGTGACCATTGCCCGGGACATCAGCGCCAGCCCCACCGTCAGGCCGATACCGAGGGCCGCCACCAGCGTGCCGTCGACGTCACGGTCCGCGGCGGCGTCGACCAGCGCTTTCAGCCAGAACGCTGTGAGCACGCCGACGATTGCGGCGAAGGTCGAAGCCACGAGCACGCCGACAGACCGCCAGGGATCCGCTCGGAAGGCGGTTGCCATTGCCAATGCAAGGGCGCGCCGGGACTTACCCATGGTCGTCGGCCCGCTTCCCGGTGAGATGGGCCGCCTGGAGGCGGAACATGTGGGCGTACCGTCCGCCTGAAGCCATCAGCGAGTCGTGATCTCCTGACTCGGCGACATGGCCGTCGTCAATGACGACGATACGATCGGCACGGCGGACGGTCGAGAACCGGTGGGAGATAACGATCGTCGTGATACCGGCGGTGAGCTCGAGGAACCTGTCGTAGAAGGCGGCCTCGGCGCGCACATCGAGGGCGGCGGTCGGTTCGTCGAGAATCAACACCGACGCGCCGGCGTCGACCGCGAACAGCGCCCGGGCAAGGGCGACTCTCTGCCACTGGCCTCCCGAGAGTTCGACGCCTCCGCTGGTGCGGCGCGAGAGCACCGCGTCCCACCCCCCTGGAAGCCGGCCGACGATCTCGTGCGCGCCGGCACGCTCGGCCGCCGCGATTACCGCCACTCTGTCGCCGGCGCGCTCGATCGCGCCGAGCCCGACGTTGTCAGCCGCCGAGAGCGGGTAGTGCACGAAGTCCTGGAAGATGGCGGCGATGCGACGCTGCCAGGCCTTGGCGTCGATGCCGGCCAAATCGATACCGTCCACGGTGATCCGGCCTTCGGTCGGGTCATAGAGCCGGGCCAGTAGCTTCACGAGGGTCGTCTTGCCCGCGCCGTTGGACCCCACGATGGCAAGCGACCGGTTGGCGGGGATCTCGAGGTCGAGCGCTCGGAACACCTCGCGTTGCTGGCCGGGGTAGTGGAAGCGAACCTTCTCGAAGCGGATTTCCGTGGTCGGGAGATTGTCCGGCGGTCCCGTGCCGGCGAGCTGGAAGCGGGGCTCGGCCACGGTCGCTTCCAGTTCGAGCGCGGCCGGCACCGCCGCCGAGCCGTAGCTGATGTTGAGGTTGTCAGGACCAATGGTGAAGACTGCGGCGACTCCGGCGGCGGCCCCCGCGAAGGTCGCGAGCTCCCCTAATGTGATCTCGCCCCGAGCTGCGGAGCGGCCGAGCAGGGCGTAGGTGCCGACAAGCGCGCCGCCGATCACCAGGGCGCAAGTAGGAGGAACCCATCGACCCTTCGGACGGTCGCGCCAGAACCCCTCCATGGCGATCCGCCACTCCGCGCCGAAGCGGTCACCGACCCAGGAACTCAGCCCGAAGACCCGCACCTCTTTGGCCGCGCCGGGTGTGAGGGCCAGGTTGCGAAAATACGAGGACCGCCGAAAGCGGCGCGCGTGGCCTCGCAACGCGCTCGTCGTCCGCCCCAGTTGGCTGGCGCGTACCAGCGTCATGCCGGCGTAGGCCGTCAGGAGGCCCGCTCCGAGCCAGAACGAGTACGCGGCGAGCACGGCGGCTGAGAGGATCCCGGCCAGGGTGTTGCCGCTGACCATCGCGATACCGACGACCGCGTCGGCGACGGTGACCTGGCCGGTGCCGATGCTCTGGGCGTCGGCCACCCGGTCGACGACATCGGGATCTTCGAGGTGGGCCACGCCGGGTGGACCAAGAGCCGCCTCCATCACCCGGCTGCGCAGGTGGCCCTCCACTCGTCGGCCAAGGGAATCCGCCAGCGCGCGCAGCGCCGGACCGCTCAATTGCTCCAGGACGAACAGGACGACGACCGCGGCGATGCTCATGATGAGGCGTTGGCCCGCCGTCGAACCCCATCCGTAGGCCGCCGCCTCTCCAATGGACCCGACGAGGGCGCCGCTGGCGAGGGCGAGGGCGCCCGGGAGCATCGACGTGAAGACGACAAGGACCGCGACCCAGACGGTGAGACGCGTGCTGGCCCTCGGAAGCAGGCGCAGCGTGGCGAGTACGGCCACCGGTCGCCGCTCGATCGCCACGGGTTCAGAACACCACTTGAGTGGCGAGCAGCCCCCTGCCTGGCAACCGTCCCGACAGGATGCGGCAGAACTCGACGGCATCGAGGTCGAGGTCGGGACCGGCCCCGGCGCGCATGAACATGCCGCCGGCCGTGCCGCTGAGGCGCAAGGTGAAGGGCTGGCCGTGCCGGTCGGCCCAGTCACGAACCACGTCGGCAACGAGCCGGCCGTCGTGCTCGGCTGTCAGCTCGGGCTGGCGATCGGTGGCCCGGCACACGTCGACGCGGTGCATCCAGACGTCGCGAGTGAGGATGACATCGACGACCTGGGCGAGAGTCAGGCCGTCGGTGTTCGGTATCGGCGCGCGCCGAAGCGGGCCCGGCACCCGGCGGCGCGCGTTGACGGCCGACCTGATGCGATCCTGCAGCTCAATTGCAATCTCGGCGTCATTGCGGCGAGCCCGGTCTTCAATATGCAGTTCGTTCATCTCGTCGAGAAAGGTACGACCCGACGACTTCGACCGATGCCCGGCGAGCTTGCGCTGGCGCGCCCCTTCTCGCAGCGAAGTGCCAGCCATCGACCCCGCGACATGGGCGAGGACATCCCGCACGGTCCATTCAGGGCAGTCAGGGGTAGGTCGCGACCAGTCGTCGGGCGACAGCTCGGCTGCCAGCGCAGCTAGCCGTTGGTACTCCTCGGCCGCCAGCCCAGGAGCTTCAGACCGCTCGATTCGGGCCACGCTTCGAATGTCGGTCGCCGTCATGGCCCAAGAGTCTCGCGCCGGGCGTCGATCGTGCTTGGATTTGTCCTCGCCGCTCCCGGAGCCCTGCGTGACTATGGCGGCGAGGACCGTTTCCGTTAGCAGTCCGACGAACGGATATAGGTCATTTGACCGATGTCATCGGCCTAGGGACCTGCGAGGGTGCCGTCAGCGAGGCCGGGCCTGATGAGCCGCCCCGATCCACAAGAGACGCGGAGACGAGAACCATGGTCTATGACGCTTCAAGAGAGAGCCCTCCTGATTCCGAGTGGTCGTCATGCCGCTGCGGCGAGCATGACGCCGCCGGCAATCCGACGACACGAGGCGATCGAGAGCAGGCCACCGCAGCGGATGCTGTCGAGGACAAGGCCGAAACCTGAGCTCCGACGAGAGAGACTGTTGGATTATGGTCCGGAGCTTGTGACACTCACTCTCGACCTATGACAATGACAAGTGAGGTGCAGCCTGTTCCGTCGGCCGACAGTGCCCCTCTTCTCGAGGTATCCGACTTGGCGGTGCAGTTCGGCGGTGAGGTCGACGCCCTCCGCGGCGTGAGCTTCACCCTCGAGCGGGGGGAGTCGCTGGCCATCGTCGGCGAGAGTGGCTCGGGCAAGTCGACGTTGGCGCTCTGCCTTGCTGGGCTCATCCAGCCTCCGGAGGCCCGGGGGAGCGTGAAGGTCGAGGGGGTCGAGCTGTTCGGCGCGTCTGACGAGGTGCTGCGGTCGGTGCGGTGGGCCAAGGTGGCGCTGGCCTTGCAGGGCTCTCCCTTCAACCCGGTGGTGACGATCGGCGACCAAGTTGCCGAGCCGCTGCGCGACCGCCTCGGGATGAGTGCCCGCGACGCTCGTCAGCGTTCGGAGGAGCTGGCCGCCGAGGCTCTGCTTGACCCAGAACTGCTTGACCGCTATCCCCACCAGGTGTCTGGTGGTCAGCGCCGGCGCGCGACGCTCGCCATGGTCTTGGCCCTCGATCCCTCCCTCGTCGTGCTCGACGAGCCGACGGCGGGCCTCGACCCGGCAACTCGGCACGAGCTGGTTCAGCGCATCAGCCGGCTGGCCGAAGCAAGAAAGTTCGCCCTCATCGTGATCTCCCACGATCTTCCCGACGCGGCCAGCATGGCGACCCGCACGATGGTGTTCTACGCCGGCGAGAAAATGGAGGAGGGCACCACTGAGCGGGTCATCGGTGACCCCGCCCACCCCTACAGCTGGGCACTCATAAACGCCTATCCGGTCATGACGACGACGAAGGACCTGCGACCGATTCGCGGCCGCCCGCCCGACCCTCGGGCCGTCCCTCAGGGCTGCCCCTTCAACCCGCGCTGCACCCAGGCCGAGAACCTCTGCACTGACGCCCGGCCTGAGCTCGTGGAATCCCGAGAACGGCTTGTCTTCTGCCATTTCGGCGGCTTGAAGACCCTGCTCTCCGGCCGTGGCATTTCCAAGTCCTTCGGCAAGGGCCGAAAGGCGGTTCCCGCCCTGACCGACGTCTCATTCATCGTGCGAGAGGGTGAATCGGTCGGCATTGTGGGTCCGTCAGGCAGTGGAAAGTCGACCTTGGCTCGAATCGTTGCTGGCCACCTGCCCCTCGATTCCGGCGAGGTGGTGCTCGAGGGGGAGGCGTTGCCGACGTCGTGGCGGGGCGACGACAGGCTCCGTCGCCGACGGATCCAGCTGGTGATGCAGGACCCCGCTGATTCCCTCTCCCCCAGACTGACGGTCGAGGAGCTTGTGCGCGAACCGCTCGACATCGCCAAGGCCGGGAACGATGCCGAGCGGAGGACCGCAGTCAGTGAGGCTCTAGAAAGCGTAGGCCTGCCGGGCAGCGGCACGTTCCTAGGTGTCCGTACTCATGAGCTTTCGGGAGGACAACTGCAACGGATCGCCCTGGCCCGGGCCATCGTTTCCCGCCCCAAGTTGCTAGTCGCCGACGAGCCGACGGCGATGCTCGATGCTTCTGAGCAGGCGCGAATGCTGGTCGTGTTGCGTGAGCGCCAGGTCGAGATGGGCTTAGGACTGATCTTTATCTCCCACGACATCGCGGTCGTGCGCAAAGTGACGGACCGCATCGTGGTGCTCAGCGAGGGGCACGTGGTCGAAGAAGGTCCATCCTCCCTTGTGTCGACCAACCCCCAGAGTGCCACCGGTCGGCTGCTCGTCGACGCGTCTCCGGCCTTCCGGCCAGCCGTCGCCGTCGAGTCCTAAAGCGTGAAATAGGCCAAATGGCCGATGTTCCAGGCTGGCGCGCGTGTGAAGGTGGCTCCGTCAACGTGACGTAGTGGCGCAGATTTACGGGAGATCCACCATGACGCAGCGGCCAAGCCTTCGCCGTCCTTTCACGCTCGCGGCCATGGCGGCCTTCTCGGCCATGCTGGCCGGTCTGTTGATCGGAGCTGGGCAGCTCCCGTCGGCGGCTGTCGACGACGGCCTCGTGCCTGTCCTCCTGAAGGACGTCGCGCCGGGGACGGCCAGCTCCTCGCCCTCGAAGTTCACCCAGCTGGGTAGCAAGGTTCTGTTCCAGGCCAC